>JAFYRH010000022.1 GCA_017559555.1 Clostridia bacterium | reverse complement strand
CGGTCGAACCTCGTATTTCGGGCGACCAAACCGTAGAGCTGCGCCGTGCAAGACATCCGCTCATCGACCCCAAAAAGGTTGTTCCCACCAACATCAAAATCGGTGGGGAATACGATACGCTCATCATTACCGGTCCCAACACGGGCGGTAAAACCGTAACACACAAAACCGTGTGTCTGTTTGCTTTGATGACGCAAGCAGGACTTCATATTCCTTGCGAGCCCGATTCTTCCATTTGCGTGTTCAGTCGCGTTTTGGTAGACATTGGCGACGAACAGAGCATTGAACAGTCGCTTTCCACATTCTCTTCGCATATGGTGAACATTGTGCGTGTAATGGAAGAAGTCGACGAAACCTCACTTTGCTTGTTTGACGAGCTTGGCGCCGGAACCGATCCCGTTGAGGGCGCGGCTTTGGCAATTGCCATTATCGAGTCGGTGCGCAAGGTAGGGGCTCTTTGCATGGCTACCACGCACTACACCGAGCTCAAAACTTTTGCCCTCGATACCGATGGTGTGCAAAACGCATCCTGCGAATTTGACGTTGCCACGCTCAAGCCGACCTATCGTTTGATGATCGGTACGCCCGGCAAATCCAACGCGTTTGCTATTTCTTCCAAGTTGGGACTCCCCGAGGAGATCATCAATTTGGCAAAAGAAAACGTCAATCGCGACCATCAGCGCTTTGAAGAAGTCATCGAGCAATTGGAAGCCACTCGTCTTGAAGCAGACCGTGCACGCGATGAAGCCGTACAGCTCAAGCGCGATTACGAAAAGATAAAGAACGATGCCGAAAAAGAGATCAAATCCCGATTTTTTGAGGCAGAACGTCAAATTGAACGCAACCGCCGCGAGGCTCAGCAAATGCTTGACAGTGCACGTGCCTCGAGTGATTTCATCTTTGCGCAGCTCGAAAAAGCAAAAAAGGCAGAGGCGGAAAAACGCCTTACCGAAGAGCTTGATGCTGCACGTCGTGCAGTTCGCCGTACCATTCGCGAGGGAAGCGAAAAGATTGACCCCGTAGAGGAAAAGAAGGACGAAAAATACGTTCTTCCGCGTGACCTCAAATGCGGAGACAAGGTATATATCGTTAACATCGACAAAGAGGGAATTCTTCTTGAAACGCCCGACAAGAGCGGTTCGGTGCTTATGCAAGCGGGTATACTGAAAACGAGAACCAAGCTCTCCAACCTGCAATTGATCGAAGAAAAGCCGCAAATCATCAGCGGCAAGCAAAAAAAGAATGCATCCGATTTTCACGCAAAGGTCAACCGCGACTTCCGCGATGAAATCGATTTGCGCGGCATGCTTGGCGACGAGGGCTGGCAAGCCGTTGATAAATACCTCGACGAAGCCGTGATTGCCAATTTTGGGCGTGTACGTCTCATTCACGGCAAAGGTACGGGAGCACTCAAAAACGCTCTTTGGCAACACCTCAAACACGACCGCCGCGTTAAGAGCTTTCGCCTTGGCGCGTATGGCGAGGGGGATGGCGGTGTTACCGTTGTTGAACTCAAATAAGGAGACAGGATAATGAAAACCATTAACGTAACGATTTGGAATGAATTCCGTCACGAAAAGAGAAATCCAAAGGTGCAAGAAATTTACCCTGAGGGCATTCATGCTTGCATCAAAAAATTCCTTGACGTCAATGAGGATATGAAAGTGCGCTTGGCTGCTTTGGATGACCCCGACCAAGGTCTTCCTGATGAGGTTCTTGATAGCACCGACGTTCTCATTTGGTGGGGACACCTTGCGCATCGCGAAGTATCGGACGAACTTGTTGAAAAGATTCGTCAGCGTGTCTACCTTGGCAAAATGAGTTTTATCGCACTTCACTCAGCACATCACTCCAAGCCCTTCCGTGCAATTCTCGGCACCAATGGCAATCTTTCTTGGGGTAGAGATCAAAAGGAGATCGTTTGGACGCTCCTGCCGGCTCATGAGATTGCGGCAGGCATTCCCGACCATTTCATTCTTCCCTTGGAGGAGCTTTACAGCGAGCCATTCTACATCCCCCAACCTGACGAGTTGATTTTCTGTTCTTGGTTTGAGGACGGACACGTTATGCGTTCGGGCGCGACCTTCTATCGCGGAGCGGGTAAGGTATTTTACTTCCAACCCGGTCACGAAGAGTGCCCCTCGTTCCACAATCCTTACGTACAACGCGTTATTACCAATGCTGTGCGCTGGGCGGTACCGAACGAAATCGGCTATACCGTTAAGGATGAATGTCCTCACATCACGTGGAAGACAACTGACGAATTTAACCAATAATATTTGAAATCGAAGAGTAAAGATATCGGCGCAGAGTCATCTGTAGTGCCTGTCGGACGGGGAGTTGTCGATGGGACGAAAAGGGAAGTATCCCTTGCGGTCGGTATTTTGCATCCCGCTTCATTCGGCTAACGGATGGCAATCAAAAGCCTCCTTTTTGCCAAAGAGGTGGAAGGGAGGAATTTGTATGAAGAATAAAACATCCAAAAAACGCTTGAGCGGCAATTTGCAGCTTTTGGCGGTTTCTGCCTTTCTTGCCGCGCTCAGCATTATTTGCGGCAAATACTTGGCGCTTTCTCTTGGCAACGTTCTGCGTTTCAGCTTTGAGAATTTGCCCATCCTGCTTGCAGGAATGATGTTTGGCCCCTTTGTGGGAATGACGGTTGGCGTGGTTGCCGACCTCATTGGTTGCATTATGGTGGCGTATGCCATTAACCCTTTGGTTACAATAGGAGCGGCTTGCATTGGCCTTTTTGGCGGTGTGTTGTTCCGGGTTACCAAAAAGTTGCCCCTTTTGTGGCAAACCTGCATCACGGTTATTTTGACCCATCTTGTAGCATCGGTCATTGTCAAAACGTTCGGTCTTGCACAGTATTACGAAATGCCGTTCCACATCCTGTTTTTGTGGCGACTTTTGAACTATGCCGTGGTAGGCGTTGCCGAATGGTTGCTTTTGTACACCGTGCTCAAAAACCAATCTCTGCGCCGCCGCTTTGAGGCTCTCGGAGGATAATGCTATGAATTACGAACAAGCACTCCAATATATCCACTCGGTCAACTGGACCTTTTGCAAACCCGGCTTGGAACGCATCACAGCGCTTTGCAAGGCTCTCGGAGATCCGCAAAACAAGCTTCGCTTCATTCACGTGGCAGGCACAAACGGCAAGGGTTCGACCTCGAGTATGCTTGCCTCTGTCCTGCAGAGCGCGGGATACCGTACGGGACTTTACACCTCCCCCTATATTCGCACCTTTTGCGAACGCATACGCGTTGACGGTGAGAACATTCCAAAGGAAGAGCTGATTTGCTTGACCGAGCGTATTCGTCCCATTGTTGAAGCAATGGAGG
>JAFYRH010000188.1 GCA_017559555.1 Clostridia bacterium | reverse complement strand
TAATAAAAAAGCAACGCCAAAATTGACGTTGCTTTTTTTATTTTAAGGTTGTGCTATCAAATTGATTAAAACTTCTACCATTTTGTGCATCGACTTGACGGGAATGTACTCATGCACACCGTGGAAGTTTGCACCGCCCGTGGAAAGGTTGGGACACGGAATACCCATATAGGAAAGTCTCGCGCCATCTGTGCCTCCGCGAATCGGAACGGTCATAGGTTCAACACCTGCCCCACGCATTGCGGCATCGGCATTGATGACAAGCCCCATGTTTTGGTCGATGATTTCTTTCATGTTGTAGTAGCTATCCTTGAGCACCAATTCAAAGCGACCTTCTCCCCACTCACCGTTGAGATAGTCGCAAAGACGGCAGAGAAACGCCTTACGTGCTTCAAATTTGGCTCTGTCGTGGTCGCGAACGATCATCGAAACGGTCGCGGTCGTTTCATCACCTGCAAAGTCGCAAACGTGATAAAATCCCTCATATCCTTCGGTATGTGCAGGGGTTTCGGCAGGCGGCAACATCGAAAGGAATTGATTTGCCATCAGGACAGCATTCTTCATAATGCCTTTGGCAGAACCGGGGTGAACGTTGAGACCGTGCACCGTCAGCTTTGCCGATGCGGCATTGAAATTTTCGTACTCAATTTCGCCAAGCTCGCCTCCGTCAACGGTGTAGGCTTCTTTAGCGCCAAAGCCTTCCACGTCAAAGTGGTCGGCACCGCATCCAATCTCCTCATCGGGAGTGAATGCGATCTGAATCGCGCGATGCGAAACCTCGGGATTTTGCAAGAAATATTCGCACGCGCTGATAATTTCAGCAATACCTGCTTTATCGTCGGCACCGAGGAGTGTTGTACCATCGGTAACAATCAGTTCCTCGCCAACGTAATGATTGAGCGAGGGGTAAACAGCAGGACTCATCACGCTTCCGCTCTCCAAAACAAGGTCGCCGCCGGAGTAGGTAACGATCTTTGCCTTGATGTCGGCACCGCTAACGGCAGAAGAAGTATCCATGTGTGCAATCAAACCCAAGGGCTTGAGATATTTGCAATCGGGTGTTGCGGGGAGTGTTGCGTAAACGTAGCCGTATGCATCCATGCGAGCATTCTCAAATCCCATAGCAGAAAGTTCTTTTACCAGGAACTCGCCAAGCACCTTTTGGCTCGGAGTGCTGGGAACGGTTTCGGATGTTTCACAAGAGGAAGTATCAAAGGATACGTACTTTAAAAAACGGTCAATAACGCTCATACGGTCTCCTTAAAATGCCCAGTTGCCGTCCACAAACACGGGAACACGACGGCCGTCGCGAGTGATAGCGGTAACAGAAAGATCCTTGGTACCCATCATAAAGTCAACGTGGATCATCGAATCGTTAATGCCCTTTTCGCGGCATTCTTGACGGGTGTATTTATCGTAATCCTTGAGGGTATTGCTAAAGCCGCGCCCCATTGCAAGGTGGCAAGAAGCGTTCTCATCAAAGAGGGTGTTGTAGAACAAGAGACCCGAGTTGGAAATGGGGCTATCGTAAGGAACAAGTGCGCATTCGCCAAGGTAAGCCGCGCCTTCGTCCATCGAAATCATTTCTTTGAGGAGCGCCTCTCCCTTTTCGGCGCCTACTTCAACGGCTTTGCCGTCTTCAAAACGCATCCAGAAGTTTTCAATCAGCTGACCTTGATAAGAAAGGGGCTTGGAAGAATAAACGATACCGTCGGCAACGCCCTTCTTGGGAGAAATGAATACTTCCTCGGAGGGAATGTTGGGATTGAAAACGATGCCGCTTCCCTGCGCCGCTTCGTCACCGCCGCAGAAGAGTGCATCCTCAATCATACCAACGCGCAGATCTGTGCCGTTGGAGGATTTATATTCGAGAGTTTCGATGCCAAGATTGTTGAGATATTCGCAACGTGCAGCAAGGTCGGCATTGTGTGCCTCCCAAGCGGCAATGGGATCCTCAAGCGCGCGAGAGGTGTAAAGAATTGCTTCCCACAGTTTTTCCATAGCCGCGCTCTTCTTTTCGTTGGGGAATACTTTTTTCGCCCAAGCCGCACCGGGAACTGCGGCAATACACCATTGATATTTGTTTTCCATTTGGTCGCGGTAGGGTTTGATGATCTTGAATCTTGCTTGCATAGCCTTTGCCATTTTTTCTTGATTTACACCTGCAAGACCGTCGGGATCGTCACTTTCCAAATAGATCATAACGGGCAAAGTATCGGCACGGTGCTTAATTTTGGCAACCTCCCAATCAGCAAGCGTGGAGAGCGTTTTGAGGGATGCTTTCTTTTGGGTTACTTTCGTAATGGGCTGATAGCTCCATTCAACGCTAACCTTGCGTGCGCCAAGCGCATAGCATTCTTCTACAACCATACGAACAAAATCGGGCTGGTCAAGGGATGCAAGAATCATAACGTCCTGACCCTTTTGCACGTTGCCACCCATTTTCGCAATCAACTTTGCATAATTTCTCAAAATAGACTTTTTCATAACAGTTCCTTTCTTTGCCGCAAGCGGCAGAAAAATCTTATTTCTTTGCCTTTAGTATACCACATTTTTCTCCTCCTGCCAAGTGTATCCATCAAAAAAATCACAAAAAATGCGCAAAATCTTATAATTCTTATTGACTTTTGAAAAAAAGTGTGGTATGATATATGGTGTAAATTTTCTATTCGGAGGTTTTCTATTATGAAACATATCCAAACCATCGAAACTCGTAACCTTTGCGAAAGCGCAAAGAATGGCGGTTGCGGCGAATGCCAAACCTCTTGCCAATCTGCTTGCAAGACCAGCTGCGGTATCGCTAACCAACAATGCGAGAACACCGAGAAATAAGATTTTCTCACTAAAAACGCCGCCAATTTGGCG
>JAFYRH010000187.1 GCA_017559555.1 Clostridia bacterium | reverse complement strand
GGCAATGTCCTGCACCTCTGAGGGAACGGTGATTTCCTCAAGGGAGATGCAACCCATAAACGCCGAGTAACCGATACGCTTCACGTCAGGGGAAAGCTGTATTTTTTTCAGCTTTTTACAATGACAGAAAGCGGCATTGCCGATATAATTGATGTGCTCGGGCAATTCAATGGCTTCAAGGTTTGAACAACACGAAAAGGTATAGTCGTTTACTGCGCGAATGGCATTTGGCATGTGCACGCGCGAAAGAGAATAACAATCACTAAACGCACCAATGCCCACATACACGATTTGGTCTCCGAGCTCTACCTCACGCAGAGCGGTGCAACGCGCAAAAATGTAACGACCGAGCGTGCGTACGCTTTCGGGAACGTTAACCGATTTGAGGGAACGGCAATTGAAGAATGTGCAACGGTGCAGCTCAGAAATCCCCTCGGGCAAGGTCAATTCTTCAAGGCTTTCGCAATCGCAAAAGGCATAGCTGCCAATATGCTCGATAGATGCGGGGAGTACCACGTGACGAAGCGCACTGCATCCCTTAAAGCAAGCGTCCCCCAAAGATGTGACCGAGCGGGGCAGGAGCAATGCAGTCATAGAGGAGCACCCCTCAAAGGCTTGGTTGCCGATTTGGCGCAAGCCGGAGGGGAAGATCACCTGCAAAAGGTTGGTACATCCTTGAAAGGCGCGCGGACCAATGGTAGCAACGCGACGTCCCAGCACCAAGCGTGTGATGGATGTGTTTCCCGCAAAAGCATCCTCTGCGATATCGGTGATATCGTCGGGAATGACCAATTCACTTTTTTTGCCGTAATAACGAATGAGTCTGCCATCGCGGACTTCACCGTGACGAATAAGCTCCGGTACGGGAATCTTTTTTTCGTTTTGAGTTGTTTTATCGCTCATAGTCTATCCTTTTCAAAAATCCCGTTGGGGGACACTGCCACAGCAGTGTCCCCTTTGCGGAACGTATTATTCTTGTGCGTTGTTATTGTTTTGTGCTTGGCTTACAATTTTGCCGCCTGCAATTCCGGAGAGAAGAGAAGTGATATCAAGGCCGGTAGACTCCTTAACGCCCTCCATAATTTGGTTTGCGCTGTTCATAACGTCCTTTACAAGACGGGTGGAGTTGCCGTCACCGTACATAACGATGCGGTCGGTTTGGCTAAGAGGAGCAGCAGCATTCTTAACCACTTCGGGAAGAGCGGAGAGGTACATTTCGAGGACGGATGCTTCACCCATCTTCTTTTGTGCTTCTGCCTTCTTTTCAATAGCTTCAGCTTCTGCCAAGCCCTTGGCACGAATACCGGCAGCCTCTTGTTCCATTGCGTAACGCAGAGCCTCTGCTTCAGCCTTTCTTGCCTCAGCCGCTTGAATAGCGCGGTACTTTTCTGCTTCAGCCTCGCGTTGTTGCTTGATCAGCTCGGCTTCTGCCTTCTTTTCCATTTGGTACTTCATAGCATCTGCTTGCTTACGAATTTCAGCATCGAGCTCTCTTTCCTTGAGGGCGATTGCCTTTTCTGCAAGCTCTGCTTCTTTTTCCTTACGGGCGATGTCGGCATTCGCCTTGGTAATTTCAATGGTCTTACGTTGGTTTTCTTGTTGAATGGAGTATGCGGCGTCTGCTTCTGCGCGCTTGGTTTCGGATTTCACCTTCATATCAGCCTGTTGAACAGCAAGCTCTGCATCCTGCTCGGCAATCTTCTTTTCAGCCTCAACGCGAACGGCGTTTGCTTCTTGTTGCGCGTTTGCGGTTGCAATAGAGATGTCTCTTTGTGCGTTTGCCTTTGCGATTTGTGCGTTCTTGCGAATTTGCTCAACGTTGTCGATACCCATGTTTTCAATGGTTCCGGCGCCGTCCTTAAAGTTTTGAATATTGAAGTTTACAACCTCAATACCGAGCTTTTCCATATCGGGAACAACGTTTTCGGTGATCTTCTTTGCAACGCCTTGGCGGTCTTGTACCATTTCTTTAAGACCTACCGAACCTACGATCTCACGCATGTTACCCTCAAGCACTTGTGTAACAAGTTGAATGAGGTCAGCTTGGCGCAGATTCAAGAGAGATTCGGAAGCGCGTTCAAGAAGTTGAGGGTCAGAGGAAACCTTGATGTTTGCAACGCCGTCAACGGTTACGTTGATGAACTCGTTGGTGGGAACAGCTTCACTGGTTTTAACGTCTACCTGCATAACGCGCAGAGAGAGACGGTCAACACGGGTGAAGAAAGGCATGCGCCAACCGGCTTTACCGATCAGGATCTTCTTTTTGCCAAGACCTGTAATGAT
>JAFYRH010000186.1 GCA_017559555.1 Clostridia bacterium | reverse complement strand
CATAGAGTCCTTACCGCCGATAGCAGAAAGGCCAAGTTCTTTTTGCGCTCTAAACGCACCTAAAAGGGCGGCGGTGGGTTTACCCCAACGTGCTGCGTCCTTATTGGGCTTTTCGAAATATTCTTGGAAAGAAAGGTATACGTCCTCAAAAGAAGCACCCGTTGCAACCATTTTGCAAACGCTCTCTACTACTGCGAGGTATGCGCCATGGTAGGGGCTCTTTTCGGTGATGTAAGGATTATAACCCCACGCCATATAGGAGCAAGTATCGGTGTGCTTTTCTTCAACCGATACCTTGTGCACCATTGCTTGAATAGGGGTCTTTTGATGTTTGCCACCAAAGGGCATCAGTACGGTTCCTGCACCGATAGTAGAGTCGAAACGTTCGGAAAGTCCGCGACCCGAGCATACGTTGAGGTCGGAAACCAACGCGCGGTAACCGTCGGCAAAGCTCTTGACTTCGGGCTTATTGTAATCTTCTATCTTTGCGGGAGCGATGTCAATATGCTTCTCTGCTCCGTTGGAGTTAAGAAATTCACGGGAAATATCTACAATGGTCTTGCCGTTCCAATGCATACGGAGACGGGGCTCCTCGGTGACTCGTGCAACTACGTTTGCCTCGAGGTTTTCGGTTGCGGCAAGTTCTTTGAAACGTTCTACGTCACCGGCTTCCACAACAACTGCCATTCTTTCTTGCGATTCGCTGATGGCAAGCTCGGTGCCGTCAAGACCTTCGTACTTTTTGGGAACTGCGTTCAAATCAATATCCAAACCGTCGGCAAGCTCGCCAACGGCAACGGAAACACCGCCTGCACCAAAGTCGTTGCAACGCTTGATCATACGGCAAGCCTCGGCGTTGCGGAAAAGACGTTGAAGTTTTCTTTCTTCGGGAGCGTTGCCCTTTTGTACTTCGGCACCGCAGGTCTCAACCGAGTGAGAGTCGTGCGCCTTGGAGGAACCCGTAGCACCGCCAATGCCGTCGCGACCGGTTCTGCCACCGAGCAAAATGACGATGTCGCCATCGGCAGGACATTCACGGCGAACGTTTTCGGCAGGCGTTGCCGCAATCACGGCACCGATTTCCATACGCTTTGCCGCATAGCCGGGGTGGTAAAGCTCGTTGACCATACCCGTTGCAAGTCCGATTTGGTTACCGTAGGAAGAATATCCTGCAGCGGCGGTTTGCACGATTTTGCGTTGGGGGAGCTTGCCGGGAATGGTTTCGGCTACGGACACGGTAGGATCTGCCGCACCGGTAACACGCATTGCCGCATAAACGTAGGAACGACCCGAAAGCGGATCGCGAATAGCACCGCCAATGCAGGTAGCCGCGCCGCCAAAGGGCTCAATTTCGGTGGGATGGTTATGTGTTTCGTTCTTGAAAAGCAAGAGCCAAGGCTCTTTTTTACCGTCTACTTCAACGTCCATTTTCACAGTGCAAGCGTTGATTTCTTCACTCTCGTCGAGCTTATCAAGTTTGCCAACCTTGCGCAAATATTTTGCGGCAAGAGTGCCGATATCCATCAAATTGATGGGCTTGGTTCTGCCAAGTTCACGACGGGTTTCAAGATAATCGTTATAGGTTTCTTGCAGGAGCTCGTCCTCAAACTTGACACTATCGATGGTGGTGTTAAAGGTGGTATGACGGCAGTGATCCGACCAATAGGTATCGATCATACGAATTTCGGTAATGGTGGGATCTCTCTGTTCGGTTTTGAAATAGTCTTGGCAGAATGCAATATCGTCTGCATCCATTGCAAGTCCGTAGTCACGCACAAACTTTTCGAGTCCTGCGCGGTCGAGTGCGAGGAAGCCATCGAGGGTAGCAACTTCGGTAGGAATATCGTATTGCACCGTGAGCGTTTCGGGAAGAGACAAAGAAGCCTCTCTTGCTTCGACGGGATTGATGACGTATTTCTTAATTTCGGCAAGTTGCGCGTCATTCAAGTCACCGCCCAAGAGGTACACTCTTGCGGTGCGAATGATGGGGCGCTCCCCCTGCGAGATGATTTGAATGCACTGTGCGGCAGAATCGGCTCTTTGGTCGAACTGACCGGGCAAATACTCTGTTGCAAATACGACCTCGCCTGCCTGCTTTGGCAGGTCTGTTGTGGTGATATCGAGTTGGGGCTCGGAGAATACCGAACGAACCGCTTCTTCGAAGAGCTCGGGGGCGATGTTTTCGGCATCATAGCGGTTGAGAATGCGCACAGAGGTCAGCGCGGAAATTCCCAACAGATTTTTGAGTTCGGAGTAGAGCGCGTTTGCCTCGTGTGCAAGCTCGGCTCTTTTTTCAACGTAAATTCTATAAACCATATCTTATTTTTCCTTTGCGCGAAGCGCTCTTTGTCCGATGTCGTTTCTGTAATATGCGTTTTCGAAATGAATGTCTTTTACCATTGCGTATGCACCGCTGATGGCACCCTCAAGCGTGTCGGCTACTGCTGTAGCGCCGAGAACGCGGCCGCCGTTGGTAACAAGCACACCATCCTTGATAGCCGCGCCTGCAACATAGACGTTATCGGCAATTTCTTCGGGAATGGTCATCGCAAAGCCTTTTTCGTAATGCGTGGGGTAACCACGGGATGCCATAATGACGCAACAAGCGTTGCCCTCTGAAAACTCTACGGGGCAATCGGCAAGCGTGCCGTTTGTTGTCGCTTGCATAACGGTGAGAAGATCACTCTCGAGAAGCGGCAGAACCACCTGCGTTTCGGGGTCACCAAAACGGCAGTTGTATTCAATAACTTTGGGTCCGTTTTCGGTCAGCATAAGGCCGAAATAAAGACATCCCTTGAAAGTTCTTCCCTCGGCATTCATCGCCGCAACCGTTGGCAAGAAGATTTCTTGCATGCAACGCTCGGCAACCTCGGGGGTGTAGTAGGGGTTGGGAGCAACTGTTCCCATACCACCGGTGTTGAGTCCCGTATCGTTATCCCCTGCTCTCTTGTGGTCCATAGAGGAAATCATGGGAACCACAGTCTTGCCGTCGGTAAAGGAAAGTACCGAAACCTCGGGACCGGTTAAAAATTCTTCAATGACAATGTGGTCACCGCTCGCTCCAAAGACCTTATCTTGCATCATCGAGCGAACAGCATCAGAGGCTTCCTCTCGTGTCATGGCAATGATAACGCCCTTGCCGAGTGCCAATCCGTCGGCTTTGATGACTGTGGGAATGGGCGCGGTTTTGAGATATTCCAATGCCGCTTGCATATCGTCGAACACTTCGTATGCCGCGGTGGGAATGTTGTATTTCTTCATCAAATTCTTGGAAAAGACCTTGCTGCCCTCAATAATAGCCGCGTTGGCACGGGGACCAAAGCAAGGAATTCCCTTTTCTTCCAAAGCATCAACCGCTCCGAGCACCAACGGGTCGTCGGGTGCAACAACCGCATAGTCGATAGCGTTGGAAGTAGCAAATTCGACGATTTTTGCAATATCCTTTGCACCGATATCCACACACGTAGCATCTTTTGCCATACCACCGTTGCCGGGGAGTGCGTAAATTTCGGTAACGTTTTTATTTTCTTTGAGTTTTTTGATGATGGCGTGCTCTCTGCCGCCGCCACCGACAACCATAATTTTCATCAATATTCTCCCGTTAATAGTAAAACTCAGTCGGTTGTAAATTGTGTGCCCCCTCTCAGTCGCTTTCCGCGACAGCTCTCCCCAGGGAGAGCCTTTCTTACTGAAGCCTCGCCCTTTGGGAGAGGTGGCATCCGTCGCCTTTCGACGGGTGACGGAGAGGGATTTTTCAAAAGTTGAAACTTTAGACCGATATCAATTAGTGGTGGAACAAACGCATGCCCGTGAATGCCATGGTCATGCCGTACTTGTTGCAGCAATCGATAACAACGTCATCGCGAATGGAGCCGCCGGGCTCAGCAATATACTTAACGCCACTGCGTTTTGCTCTCTCGATGTTGTCGTCAAACGGGAAGAACGCATCCGAACCGAGTGCCACACCGTCGATGGTGGCAAGATATGCCACTTGTTCCTCACGGGTGAAGGGCGCAGGTTGCTCGGTAAAGTATTTTTGCCAGTTGCCGTCTGCACAAACGTCCTCTTCGTTTTGGTTGATGTAACCGTCGATGACGTTATCGCGGTCGGGACGGCCGAGTGTGGATTTGAAAGGCAGATTCAATACCTTGTCATGCTGACGCAGGAACCAAGTATCTGCTTTTCCACCTGCCAGACGTGTGCAGTGAATACGAGATTGTTGTCCGGCACCTACACCGATGGCTTGTCCGTCAACGGCATAGCAAACCGAGTTGGATTGCGTATATTTGAGAGTGATGAGCGCGATGATGAGATCACGCACAGCACTTTCGGGGAGATCTTTGTTTTCGGTTACGATATTCGAAAGCAACTCACGGTTGATTTCAAAGTTGTTTCTGCCCTGCTCAAAGGTGATGCCAAACACTTGCTTGGTCTCCTGAACGGCAGGAACGTAATTGGGATCGATCTGTACGATGTTGTAGCTGCCCTTTCTCTTGCTCTTGAGAATTTCAAGTGCTTCGGGCTCGTAGCCGGGAGCGATAACACCGTCGGAAACCTCGCGCTTAATGAGGAGCGCGGTGGTCACGTCGCAAACGTCGGAGAGGGCTACCCAGTCGCCAAAGGAACACATACGGTCGGTGCCGCGCGCTCTTGCGTAAGCGCAAGCCAAGGGGGACTCGTCAAGACCTTCGATATCATCAACGAAGCAAGCCTTCTTCAGCTTTTCGGAAAGCGGAATGCCAACTGCCGCAGAGGTGGGGCTGACGTGCTTGAACGAGGTAACTGCAGGGAGTCCGAGCGCGGCTTTGAGTTCCTTAACGAGCTGCCAAGAGTTGAAAGCATCGAGGAAGTTGATGTAACCGGGTCTGCCGCACAGAATTTCGATGGGAAGCTCGCTTCCATCCTGCATATAAATCTTTGCAGGCTTTTGATTGGGGTTACAACCGTATTTAAGTTCAAATTCTTTCATAACGTTTCTCCTTAATAAATGACAAACAATTCAATAGATATAAAATCCGTTTGTGCACGCGGGCTCCTTCCGTCATTTTCTTGCGAAAATGCCACCTCCCTCCCGGAGGGAGGCGTCCGGATGACCAGCCTTTGCCAACAGAATTATCATT
>JAFYRH010000185.1 GCA_017559555.1 Clostridia bacterium | reverse complement strand
CTTGAGACGGAAGAACTTGGGAGGCGGAACCTCTGCAAAGTCCTCGGCATCAATGAAGATCTCGCGTGTCATAGGAAGTTCGCGCGTGCCGAGTTCAGGCTTTTGGGGATGATTGGGAATAGCGAATGTTTCTTCCTTATCCTCGGGGTAGTTGTCGATCACTACGCGAATGGGGTTTGCAATGCCTATACGGCGCAAGGAATTTTCATTCAAATCGTTGCGTACGCAAGCCTCGAGCTGACGAACGTCAACGGTGTGGTCGGTGTTGGTAACGCCTGCTTCGCGAACGAATGTAAAGAGCGCTGCGGGAGTGTAGCCGCGGCGGCGCAGACCGCAAAGGGTAGGCAAACGGGGGTCATCCCAACCGTCAACGTAACCTTCTTCAACAAGTTGACGCAAATAACGCTTAGACATTACGGTGTAGGTAATGTTCATGCGACCGAATTCCCATTGATGAGGCTTTGCTTCAAAACCGATCTTTTCAACAACCCAATCGTAAAGGGGACGGTGGTTGCGGAATTCGCTGGAGCACAGAGAGTGTGTAATACCCTCAAGAGCATCCTGAATGGGGTGCGCAAAGTCGTACATGGGGTAAACGCACCATTCGTCGCCTTGGCGGTGGTGGTGAATATGCTTAATGCGGTAAATAACGGGGTCGCGCAGATAGGGGTTGTCCGACGAAGGGTCAATTTTTGCGCGCAGAGTGCGTGCACCATCGGGGAATTCACCGTTTTTCATGCGTTCAAAGAGCTCCAAGTTTTCTTCAACCGTTCTGTTACGGTAGGGAGACTCTTTGGAAGCCTGCGAGCGATCGGTTCCCTTATAATCTGCGATCTCGTCCTTGGTCAAGTCACAAACGTAAGCGTCGCCTTGTTTAATGAGTTGAACGGCAAATTCATAGCACTTGCCAAAATAATCGGAGCCGTAATAAACACCGCCCGTGGGGGTAGCGCCCAACCACTCGAGGTCCTCGCGAATGGAGCGAACAAACTCGTCCGATTCCTTTGCGGGGTTGGTGTCGTCATAACGGAGATTGAACAAGCCGTTGTATTTGTTCGACACGTCGGTGTTGATGCAAATCGCCTTTACCGAACCGATGTGGAGGTATCCGTTGGGTTCGGGGGGGAAACGGGTGTGAATCTTCAATCCCGGATTTGCTTCAAGGTCGCTGTCAATAATATCGAGAATAAAGTTTCTTTCGAGTTCTGCCATAATGATTTATCTTACCTTTCTCTTACAGAGTAGCAATCATATTTTGAATACGGGAGGTGGTTTCATCCTTGCCGAGGATCTGCATAACGGTATAGAGGTCGGGAGCGTTGAGCTTGCCGGTAACTGCTACGCGCAAGAACATGCTTACGTCGGCAATGCTTCCGCGGAATGCTTCGGGCTCTGCCTTATAAGCCTTCATATCATCGGCATAGTTGATTTCACGAGCCACAGCCTTTACCTTTTCAAACCAACCGTTCATATCGTCAGCCATATCAAAGGTTTCCAAGAACTTTTCAAGCGCAGTTTTGATGTCTGCCTTGTCGAATTTCTCCTCGTACTGATCCTCTTGAACAAAGTCAAAGAAGAAGCCCATATAGGGTTTTGCATCTGCCCAAGTAGCCAAGTCTTTTCTCGGCTTTTTGCCGCCACGACCGATAGCGAAGATTGCCTCTGTGAAATCAGGTCTTGCGGCAAGCTTTGCACCAAATTCAGGATCGTATTCCAAAGCCCAAGCGGTAACCGCATCGGTTACTTCCTTGGCAGTCATACGGGAGATGACGTTCTTGCTTACGTCATTGAGCTTGTTGAAGTCGAACAAGCAACCCGAAACACTCATCTTTTTGATGTTGAAGGGGAAGTCAGTATAGGGCTTTTCAGCATTTTGTGCATGCCACTCCTCGTAGTTGGAGTTAAGCAAGGTCATAATGTATTCGCAAACGCAAGCGGGAGCGTAGCCCATGCGGCTGTAATCGTCCATATTGGCACCCATATCACGCTTGGAGAGCTTTTTCTTGTTGCCGTTTTCGTCAAGGCGCATAATTTGCGCAATGTGCATATACTTGGGAAGCTTGAATCCAAGATAGCGGAAAAGCATAATATGCTTGGAAAGGCTGGGAAGCCATTCTTCGCCACGAATAACGTGTGTTGTGCCCATCAAGTGGTCATCAATCGCGTGAGCAAAATGATAGGTGGGAATTCCGTCAGATTTGAGCAGAACGAAGTCTTCATCGTTTTCGGGAATTTCCAATTTGCCTTTTACCAAGTCGGTAAAGGGCGTTTTCTTTTCGGGGTCCCCGTCAGCCAAAAGACGAAGAACAAAAGGATTGCCGGCTTCCAAATTGGAAACGACTTCTTCAAGTGTGATCTCGCGAGCCGCAAGCATTTTTGCACGTTGCTCGCTTTGATCCTCGTGCCAGTCCTTGGCTTTGATCTCAGCCTTTTTATCTACTGCGTTCAGAGCCTCAAGCTCCTCTTTGGTAGTGAATACAGGGTAAGCCTTGCCTTCGCTTACAAGTTGCTTTGCAAAAACGTGATAAATGGGGCCGCGTTGGCTTTGCTTATAGGGGCCGTAAATACCCTTGTCACAAATCTTGCCGTCCTCACCGATTACAGCACCTTCATCAAAGCAAACACCGTAGTGTGCAAGTGTGCGAATCAGACCTTCAGCCGCACCGTCAACTTCGCGCTTTGCGTCGGTATCCTCAATGCGCAAATAGAACACGCCGCCGCTTTGGTGAGCGAGGCGTTCGCCAATGGTAGAGGGGAACAGACCGCCAAAGTGAACAAAACCTGTGGGACTGGGTGCAAAACGGGTAACCTTTGCGCCTTCAGGCAGGTTGCGGGGCGGGAATTTTGCTTCTACATCCGCAGGCATTTCCGAAACGTTGGGGAAGAGAAGCTCGGCAAGCTTTTGATAATCCATAATATGTGAAATCCTTTCTTGTGGAAATTGACTGTTTTAAACGAAAGCGCAGTTGTCTATGGCATCCCCAAGGTCGGTGGGGCAGCCGTGACCTGCATAAATGGTGAGGTTTGGGTCAAGCGTAGCCAAACGCGCAAGCGAGCGGCGCAGCTTTAGGGGATCGCCACCCCAAAGATCATAACGGCCAAAGCCGCGATCAAAAAGAGTATCTCCCGTAATGAGAATATTGTCTGCACACAAAAAGCAAACAGAACCTTGGGTATGCCCGGGAGTATGGAGCACACGAATTTCTTCGTCTCCAAGCTTGAGGATGTCTCCCTCTGCAAGCGTTTTTTCGGGAGTGCGCCAAGAACGTTCTTGCCCGAAAAAGAGGAAGAATGCGTTCTTTTGCGCATCCGACGGCATATCGGCATCTCCTGCGTGAATATAGGCGGGAGCACCCGTTTTTTCGCGGAGCGAATCAAGCGAGCAGATATGGTCGAAATGTCCGTGTGTCAAAAGAATATACTTTAAGGTTGCACCGTGCTCGGTGATCTTTTGCAGAATAGCATCAGCATCTGCCGAGGGGTCAACCACAGCGGCTTCTCCACCGCAGAGGAGCAGATAGCAGTTGGATGCGAATGAACCCGGAAAAAGATTGTAAATTTCCATTCTTCAGCCCTCCTGCAAATCAACTTTACCTTATATTATAACACGAAAAAAATTATTTGTCCACTTGTTTTTTATAAAAAAACAAGATTTTTCGCTTTTATTTGCGATTTTGGCGGAATATTTCAAACGCCATTACCGTTGCGGCGGATGCCGCCGAAAGAGAACCGCTAAAATCTCTGCCATAGTCGATACGTACAATGTGATCTGCTGCATCCAAAAGCGCGCGGGAAATGCCGCGTTTTTCACCGCCTACCACCAAAAGCACGGGGTAGGGGAAATGCTTTTCAAAAACAGAAACCGAATCGCGAATGCCCGCACAAAGAACCGTGTATTTTGCTTCTTTAAAAAGTTTTACGGCATCCTCGCCATCGGCTTGAAAAATGGGCAAACACTCCGAAGCACCTGCTGAGGCACGTGCCACAACACCGCCGGCACTCATCCAGTTGCGAGGGGGGAGAATCACGCCGCTCACGCCCGCCGCATAGAGCGAGCGGATGGCATAGCCGAAATTGTAGGGATCTTCAATTCCCTCAAGATAAACGTAAAACTGATTGGGGTGAATGTTTTCTGCACGGAGTGTGGGAATGGTGCGAGGCGTGCAAAGTGCCAAAATGCCACCGTGTG
>JAFYRH010000184.1 GCA_017559555.1 Clostridia bacterium | reverse complement strand
GCAACGGCAACCTTTGCTTCGGGGCGGGGAGGGTCGATCATACCGACAAGACCCATAAAGGTAAGACCGTTTTCGAGTTCGTCGGATGTGGGATTTGCAGGAACAGTGTCAATTTCTTTATAAGCGATTGCCAAAACGCGAAGAGCGTTCTCGCTCATACGTTCGGTCATTTCTTTTGCTTTTTCAAGGTTGCCTGCTACGCAACGAACCGCCATCATATCAAACGCACCCTTTACAATGACGATGTTTTTGCCATCGATGCGGTTAACGGTGGTCATCAGCTTACGGTCTGAGTCAAAGGGGATTTCGGCAAGGCGGGGACTTTGGTTGTTGAGTTCGTCCTTGGGCATTCCGTTTTTGTGAGCCGCCAAAACGATAGCGGTTTCGGTGGGGTCACCGATGTGCTTTTCGCTGCCGTCTTCAAATACAACCGAGCCGTCGCAGCAAAGAGTGCCCCAAGCGAGCAACTTTTTAATAGATTCAGAGTTGTTTTCGGTAATATCTTCGGTGTCTTGTGCACCGTCGAGGTAAGCCTTTACAAGTGTCATGCGGTTTTGTGTCAGCGTACCGGTCTTGTCGGAGCAGATGATAGATGCACCGCCAAGTGTTTCCACCGCAGGCAAACGACGAATAAGAGCGTTTCTCTTAACCATTCTCTGCACGCCAATAGAGAGAACGATGGTAACGATTGCGGGGAGTCCCTCGGGAATTGCGGAAACAGCCAAGGAAACAGCCGTCATAAAGATTTCAAGAGGGGGAGTATTGTTGACAAGACCTACCACAAAAATGACACCGCAGGCGGCAAGAGCCACAATGCCGAGGTATTTGCCAAGCTGAGCAAGCTTTTGTTGCAGGGGAGTTTGGGTTTCGTTTTCGCCATCCAAGAGGTTTGCAATACGACCCATTTCGGTATCCATACCCGTAGCGGTTACAACTGCGGTGGCAGTGCCGTAGGTTACGCTGCAACCCGAAAATACCATATTGTTGCGGTCACCGAGAGGTGCTTTTTCGGCAACCTCGGCATCGGCATCCTTTTCGGAAGGAACCGATTCGCCGGTCAGAGCGGATTCTTCGCTCTTGAGACTGACACTGTGGAGAAGTCTTGCATCGGCAGGAATAAAGTCACCGGCTTCAAGCTTGATGATGTCACCGGGAACGAGCTCGGCGGCATCGATAACGCTTTCTTTGCCGTCACGAATGACACGCGCGTGAGGCGCGGACATATTCTTGAGAGCATCGAGTGCTTTTTCGGCTTTGCCTTCTTGGTATACACCCATTGCGGCATTGAGTAAAACGATGAGCAGAATGAGCGCGGGCTCAAACAACTCGCCCCAATTTTTCTCCACGCAAACGATTACAAAAGAAACGATTGCGGCGGCAATGAGGATAAGGATCATCACATCCTTGAATTGGTCGAAGAAGCGTTGCACCAAAGATTTCTTTTTCTTTTCGCGCAAGCGGTTGGGACCGTGCTTTTGTTGGAGCGCGGTTACTTGATTGGCAGAAAGTCCGCCTTCGCGGTTGGTAGAGAGAAGATTTAAGGTTTCTTCTTTGCTTTTGTTGTGAAATAACAACGTGGGTTTCCTCCTTTAATTATATGGATCAAATTTTAAAACAAGAATAACGTCAAATGAACGCATATAGCACTCAATTGTTCGTGCAATATAATATATCATATTTTAAGAGTTTTGTCAAGAGAATATTCGAAAATTTTGCAAAAAAACATATAAAATAAAGAGGAAATCTGCGAAAGATCTCCTCTTTTGTTTATTAAGCTGCGTATTCGAATTTGTCGATGACAGGGCAGAAGAAATAAACAATTTCCACAGCACTTTCTTCGTAGAGGGATGCCACACCCGACAAGGGAGCGCGCGCAACCTCAACGTAGGGAGTGGGGTTGCAGTTGTATTTGTCGGAAAGCGTTCCGCCACCGGTGATGTTGCCAAACATTTCACCCCAACCGCCATAATAATTCAAATATTCTTGAAAATCGTTGTAGTGGTTGTAGGTGTAAAAAACATAACGCTCGTCGAGATCGATGATGTTATTTCCATTACGGTCGTAGCGGGTGTAGACAATGCGTGCCGCGCCGCGTGTGATGCTGGAACCGTTGTTGTAAATGCGCACAGCATAGCCTTCGCCGCTTGTGGTACCGGTTGTGCCGATGTCGATTTCGTAATAGGTCAGGTCACCTCCGCAACCGCTGATGCGAGGCAGTTCGGGTTCGTAAGGATATTTACGGGTGTCTCCCGTAAACTTGGTGTTATTTACACGCAGATATTCTCCCCACTTGCTACTTGTGGGCTTTGCCTTTTTGTTTGCATCATAGTTGGCGGGAATGTCACCAAAAGCATAAACGTATGCGGCAACCTCTTCAAGGGTGATGTATCCGCCTCCACGGTAGATTTCCATTACAACGTCTCCGTTGACGTCAACCAAAACGTAGGTGTCCTCATCGATAAACTGATTTACAGAATTTCGGATGTACATACCGTCTTGCATAGGGCGGTTTTGAACCACTCTAGGGGCTTCATCGGGGACGCGCAGTGTTCCCGACATAAAACCGTAATAGGAGCGCCAATAAGCATCATCGGCGTTCTCTGCTATAGTATAGTTGGCATAAAACTCTTGGTGAGTCATGCTTGCATATTTGGTTTTGTAGTCGCTTGGGTCAACAGGGGATTCGGGAGTAGTCTCTTCGGGTGTTGTTCCCTCGGGGAGCGTTGCTTCAGGCGTTGTTTGCTCGGGAATGATTTCCTCGGGTGTTGACTCCTCAATGATGGTTGTTTCGCTTGTAGAGGTCGTTATTTGCGACAAAATCTCCGGCAGATTTTTGAGAATAGAATCGCAGGAGCAAAGCGGTGTTACAACAATTGTCAGCACCAAAAGCAAAAGCAAAAACCGTTTGAATGCGTGCATAAAAATTACCTCGTTCTCTTTCCTATTAAAAAAGTGGTAGGTCGATTATGATAATGTCAGGAATATTATACCATACCAAGCCTCTAAAGTCAATACGACACAGCAAAAAAAGAACCACCCCGAAGGGTGGTTCTGAGTGTTAAATAAAATTAAGCGTAAACTACCTCGATAGCGGTAATTCTTACTTGACCGTTGGTAGCGGTGCCGGTGTTGCCAACGCTAAAGGTTACGGAGTTAGCGTTAACTTCAACAAGAGTTGCGGACTCAACGTTTGCGCCGTTCAGGGTGAGGATACCAGTCTTGGATACATCATAAGTAACCTTTACGGAAACGATGGTCTTGCCAGCAGCTGCTGCAATGGTGATAGCGGGAGATTCGTTTTGGTAAACTCTCCAGTTATCGATGGGAGAGCCGTAGGGCTTACCGGAGTTTACACCGTAGCTTCCGGTTGCAGTTGCAGTAACGGAAACAGAGATGTATTCGTTGAGGCTGAAAGAATCATAACGGCCGCTATTGTTGCCGTCTACCCAACCGTTAGCTGCTGCGATGTCCTTAATAACACCAACAACGGTGCCTTCTGCAGGAGCGGGCTCGGAGGGTTCTGCAGGGGTTTCGGGAGTGGTCTCTTCGGGCTCGGTTACTTCGGGCTCGGAGGGAGCTACTGCTACGTGATTAACGATCCAACCGTTCTTGATTTGAGGAGTGGTGCCGTAGCGACCAACATAACCGTAAATGGTAACGGTGTCACCTGCAACGGGCTTAACGGTGAGAGCATCATAACGGGTGGAACCGTCTGCGGAGTAAGAACCGTAGATGGTGAGAACGTTGCCAGCCTCATCGATAATTCTCATGTTACCGTATTGGGTGTTGTAAACTTCTTTGATAACGCCGGTTACATAGTACTTTTCGCCTTCAAAAACGTTGTCATCTTTGGAAAGACCGAGAGCGATTGCTTCAGCAACGGTCAAGGTGTTTTCTGCGGGAGTTTCGGGAGTGGTTGCTTCGGGAGTGGTTTCCTCGGGGGTTTCGGGAGTGGTTGCTTCGGGAGTGGTTTCTTCGGGAGCTTCGGGAGCTGCTACTTCGTTTGCAACGATCCAACCATTCTTCATTTGAGCGGTGCCGTTGTATTGACCGAGGATACCGTAAACGGTAACTGTGTCGCCTGCAACGGGTTGAGCGGTCATCTTATCGTAACGGGTGGAACCGTCTGCGGAGTAGGTGCCGTAAACAGTGAGGATGTTGCCTTCGCCGTCGGTAATCTTCATGTTACCGTATTGGGTGTTGTAAACTTCGGTGATAACGCCCTTAACAATGTACTTGTCAGCGGTGTAGGTGTTGTGCTCTTGAGCAGCACCGGTGTCGATAGCGTCCTTAACGGAGGTAGCGGGGGTAACGGACATGATCCAGCCGTTCTTAATTTGAGGAGTACCGTTGTATTGACCAACGATACCGTAGATAACTACGTAGTCACCTGCAACAGGTGCGCCTTCCATAGCATCGTAACGAACGGAACCGTCTGCGCTGTAAGTACCGTAGATGGTGAGGATGTTGCCGAACTCGTCGGTGATCTTCATGTTACCGTAAGTGGTGTTGTAAACTTCGGTAATAACGCCTGCTACGAGGTACTTGCCGGGGGTGTAAACGTTGTGCTCCATGGAGAGAGCGAGGTCAATGATTTCCTTAACAGGAGCGGGAGTCTTGGAAAGGTTG
>JAFYRH010000183.1 GCA_017559555.1 Clostridia bacterium | reverse complement strand
TGTTTGAGTAGTATTCTCTTTTGAATTGTTCGAGATCCAATACACATACTATTTTTTTAGCTTTGTACTTCTCTCTTGTTGTTCAATTTTCAATGACCGATGTCGCAACTCGCGCAGCGACTTTGATATTATACCACATTAAAACCCACTTGTCAATACCTTTTTTGAAAGTTTTTTCACTTTTTTGATATTTTTTTGAGTTTTTTTGCAGAATCGTTACCTTTTGGGCAACTTTTGATATTATAGCACCAACTTTCGCATTTGTCAAGAGGTTTTTGCAAAAAAAATCACATTTTTTCACATTTTCTTTTTATTGCTTTTCCTCAACATTTTTTCGCTTTTGAACTTGACTTTTATCCCACCAGGGGCTATAATATAGGAAGCAAAAAAAAGAAGAAACGAGGATCGTTATGACGATTACATCAAAAAAAGCCCACAGAGACTTAACCGAGGGCAATATTCTGCGACAGATTATTCTATTTGCCCTGCCCTGATTGCAACATCTGTGCTCCAATTGCTCTTTAATACCGCCGACACCATCGTGGTAGGGCGTTGGGGTGGAGACACAGAGGCGGATCGTGAAATTGCACTCGCGGCAGTTGGTTCCTGCGGTGCTATTATCCACCTGGTAGTTAACATATTCTTAGGGCTCTCGGTTGGCGCCGGCGTTTGTGTGGCGCACGCTATTGGAGCAAAAGAATTTGATGTAGTAGAAAGAACCGTTCATACAGCTGTATATACTGCCCTGATCGGTGGTGTGTTTGTAACAATCGTCGGCTATGTTTTTACTCCTCAATTGCTTGGACTTATCAACATTGAACCTTCTATCCTTCCTCAAGCTATCCCCTATATGCGCGCATACTTCTGCGGTATGCCTGCTTCCCTCCTTTATAACTACTGTGCGGCTATGCTCCGTGCATCGGGTGACACCGCGCGTCCCCTTGGATTTTTGACAATTGCAGGTATTGCAAACGTTCTTTTGAATTTGGTTATGGTATTGGCTTTCAATACCGGTGCATTGGGGGTTGGTGTTGCAACAGCGGCTTCGAACTGGATCTCTTGTGCATTGATCGTTTGGTTTATGCTTAAGACCGATGGCCCTTGCCATTTGGATGTCAAAAAAATCGCCATTCACAAGGAACCACTCAAAAAGATCCTCGCGATCGGACTCCCCGCAGGAATCCAAAGTTCCCTCTTTTCCATTTCCAACGTTATTATCCAATCGGCTCTGCAATCTTTTCAAAGCGCAACGGTTATCGCAGGTCACACAGCAGCCTCGAATATTCAGGGTTACATTTACACCGTGATGAACTCCACCGCGCAATCTTCAATGAACTTTACAGGACAGCACGTCGGCGCAAAAAAGTGGAAGCGCCTCAAGACTGTGGTTTTGTGGCATTACGGCTTAGTGTTTTCGTTTGGCATTAGCCTTGGTTGGATTTTGTATCTGCTTGGTAAACCCTTGCTCAATGTTTTCACCCCCGGCAATGCAGGAGCAATTGAGGTTGGCATGATCAACCTTGCTATGATTGGATTGACCTACTTCCTGTGCGGCGGACTTGACGTTGGCAGTTATACCATGCGCGGCTTTGGCAAATCTCTTGCCCCCACCATCATATCCCTGACCGGTGCGTGTGCTTTGCGTATTGTTTGGATCTATGCCGTTTTTTATCCTTTCTACTCGGATAATCTTACGATGCTTTATCTTTCCTACCCTATTACTTGGTTGATTACTTCCATTATTTATATTCCCTGTATCATACACGAATTTAGAAAACACAAAGACGACGAAATGACAGAAATAGCGCAGACGTGATGAACACGTCTGCGCCTTTTCTTTTTCTCTATTTAATAAATGGAAGAAAATCAATCGAATTCAGGGAAATCGATTACAACCTCGCGGCCGAGCTCTGCAGATTTTGCGATACCATCGATGATGGCTTGGTTACGCAAAATTTCGAGAGAGGAAACGGGTGCGGGACGATTGTACTTAATTGCATCGAGGAAGGTACGGATCTTGAGGTCAAACAGTTCCCATCTGGTTTGGATAACGGGAATGGTAGTTTGAGTTTGCTCACCGCATACCTCGTGATACAGAGTCATAGCGCCGCCAACGGTGCCATTCCAGCACTCGGTGGAAGGAATACGGAGACCGCCCTTGGTACCGAGAATAAGGGTATCACCTGCGGTGTCCATATTCATTGCCCAAGAAATGCGGAAGTCGAGGATGATGTCGCCTTCGAGACGTACGAACGCTGCTGCGAAGTCATCAACTTGGAACTTTTCTGCGTATTCGGGGTGGTGGGTCTTTACGTAGTTAGAGTAGTTGGGGTCGGTGCCAAAGAAGTTGGACTTGTAACCCGAAACAGTCAAAGGCTTGGGGTTGCCAACTGCGTTGAGAACCATATCCAAGGAGTAGCAACCGATATCGCCAAGTGCGCCAATGCCTGCGGTCTCGTCTTCGATAAAGGTGGTGCCGTAAGGCGTAGGAATACCGCGACGGCGACCGCCACCGGTTTGAATGTAGTAAATCTTACCGAGAACGCCGCTTTGGCAGATCTTCTTGATCATCTTCATGTTGGCATCCATTCTGGGTTGGTGGCCAATGGAGAGAACCTTGCCGCTTGCCTTTTCTGCCTTGATAACTTCAACAGCCTCGTCAAGAGTTACGGTGAAGGGCTTTTCAAGGAGAACGTTGATGCCTGCGTTGAGGCAATCGATAGCGGGTTGTGCGTGTTGACGGTTGTAGGTGCAGATGGAAACTGCATCGAGGTTGAGGCTCTTATCCTCAAGCATCTCTTTGTGAGAAGCGTAATCGGTCTTAACACCCTCAACGCCGAACTTTTCAAAGAACTTCTTTGCCTTACCGGGAACGAGGTCAGCACCTGCAACGATATCTACGTCGGGCTGTTTGAGGTAAGATCTGATGTGAGACTCTGCGATCCAACCGGTACCAATGATACCTACGCGCATTCTTCTGCTTGTGTCAACAACTTGCTTTTCTTGATTTTGCTTGAAATCATCCAATCCCATTTTAAAATCCTCCGTTTTTATATTTGTTACGGCTACTCAACAGCCAATCGTTTTCAGATATGCACGGCTCTTTGCTGCGCACTCAAGGGGAGTAAGACCCATAGAAGGGTTATCTTGCTCAACAACTACCCATTCTGCGCCTGCATCTTTTGCAGCTTCCAGAATAGAGGGGAAATCTTGCTTGCCGCTACCAACAGGGCGGAACTCGAATTTTTGAGGTGCGGCTTCGGCTTTCTTTTCGATGCCGATGAGCTCATACATATTCTCGGACTTGGAGCCTGCAAAGTCCTTAAGGTGCACTACGGGAGAGCGACCGGTATACTTGCGCAGATATTCGGAGGGGTTTTCGCCGCCTACGTTTACCCAACACATATCAAGCTCAGTTTGGAGCAGATCTGCAGGAACACTATCATAAAGAATATCAAGGGCATATTTGCCGTCGATCTTCAAAAATTCAAAATCGTGGTTGTGATAAAGCAGGGTCATGCCAAGCTTCTTTGCAACCGCGCCAAGCATTTCAACGTTCTTAATAACGTCGTTGAAATTGGGGGTGCCGGGACGTTTCTCGGGAGTGAGGTAAGGAACAACTACGTACTTACAACCGATGGTTGCGTACTGACCGATAACGCCCTCGGGATCTTTTACCATATCGAGGTAAGGAACGTGAGCAGAGATCGGAATAAGACCAATTTCCTCACACATAGCGCGAACGTCTTCGGGCTTGTAGCCGTAAAGACCTGCAAACTCAACGCCATCATATCCCATCTCTTTAATTTGTTCGAGTGTACCGCGAAAATCTTTGGATGCGGCATCTCTTACAGAATAGACTTGAATTGCTACAGGAAAAGACATATCTTTTACT
>JAFYRH010000182.1 GCA_017559555.1 Clostridia bacterium | reverse complement strand
CCTTTACAAGCATTCATTTTTGTGGTATAATAAAAAGAAAAGGAAAGGGGTGAGAATCGTGAACGCAAATCTTTCAAAAGACGAGTTTTTTATGCAAAAAGCGCTCGAACAAGCTACAGTAGCGGCAGAAAACGGAGAAATTCCCGTGGGAGCCGTTATTGTAAAGAACGGCGAAATTCTTTGTGCCACGCACAATTTGTGTGAGGAGCTTCACGATGCCACCGCACATGCCGAACGATTGGCAATCTCCGAGGCAGGGAGGCTTGCAGGCAGGTGGCGACTTTCCGATTGTACTCTTTATGTTACGCTTGAGCCTTGCCCTATGTGTACGGGAGCCGCAATTAATGCGCGCATCGGTCGCATTGTGTATGCGGCAAAAGATCCGCGCGCGGGAGCTTGCGAAAGCCTTGTAAAATTGCCGGCTTACCCCTTGGAATCTACACCTGCTTGCGAGGGAGGACTGTTAGAGGAAGAAGCACTCACCTTGCTTCGTACCTTCTTTTTGAAAAAAAGAAGCGAGAAAAAAGCATAAAGTTATAGCTTTCCTCTTTACAAGTCGAAAAAAATCGGCTATAATATTGTTAATGTACGTTTCTTGTTTTGAAAGGTTGGTTTTGTTATGTCTGAAATGAGAATTCCCGAAGGCTATCGCTCGTTTTTGAGCTTTCGTCAAACCGAATGCGCTATCAAAAAGGTAAAAGACTTTTTTGAGCGTGATTTGGCGGTACAACTCAATATTTTGCGTGTTTCCGCTCCCTTGTTTGTTTCTCCTGAGAGCGGTTTGAACGATAATCTCAACGGCACCGAGCGTACCGTTCGTTTTGACCTGCCCGGCGGACAAGACCTTGAAATTGTGCAATCTCTTGCAAAATGGAAGAGACATGCGCTTTGTATGTATGATTTTGGGCCCGGTGAAGGACTTTACACCGATATGAACGCGATCCGCCGCGATGAGACCACCGACAATATCCACTCCATTTACGTGGACCAATGGGACTGGGAAAAGATCATCACAAAAGAGCAGAGAAACGAGACCACTCTGCGCCAAGCGGTCGAGGCGATCTATCGCGCACTCCACCACACCGAAAATTATATTGTCAACGAATATGAGTTCATCGGCAAACTGTTGCCCGATAACATCACTTTTATCACCTCGCAAGAGCTCGAGGACCGTTATCCCGATAAAACACCTAAGGAACGCGAATACTTGGCGGCAAAAGAGTACGGTGCCATATTCCTCTCGCAAATCGGCGGCAAGCTCAAGAGCGGCAAGCCGCACGACGGCAGAGCCCCCGACTATGACGATTGGTCGCTCAACGGTGACATTATTATCTATTATCCCATTCTTGATATCGCATTGGAACTCTCTTCCATGGGTGTTCGTGTCGATGAAGAAACGCTGCTCCGTCAGCTCGAAGAGCGTGGATGCCCCGAAAGAGCGGAATTGGCATTCCACAAGGCACTTCTCAATGGGGAGCTGCCTTACACCATCGGTGGCGGTATCGGACAATCGAGACTTTGTATGTTCTTCTTGCGCAAGGCGCACATCGGTGAGGTACAGTCCTCGTATTGGACAGCCGAAGAAGTACAACACTGCAAAGATATGGGCGTTTACTTGCTCTAATTTTGAAAATTTATTATCTTATACCTTGAAAGGAGACCCGCTATGCAATACACCAAACGATTTACAACGCTCGTTTTGGCAATGATTTTGGCAGTGTCTCTTTTCTTGTTGCCTTCTTGCAAGCAACCCGAAGCTCCCACTATCGAAACAAAAGACTTGATATGGCCGGTTTCGGTTCCGCTACCCACAGCTGAGAGATTTGTGACATCCGTGCCTGAGGGGTGTTCTGTGCGTTTGGCAGAACAATACCATATTTCCGCGCTTGGAACTTATCCCGTGTCTTTGATTTTGACAGATGCCGACGGAAATGAGTTTACCTATACCGCTTCTCTTACACTTATCAACGACACCACACCGCCCACCATCAACGGTCTTCGCGATCTTGTGGCCTATCTTGGCGGAACTGTTTCTTATTTTTCGGGCGTCACCGCCACGGATGATTGTGATGCAGGTGTAACACTCACCGTAGATACAGAGAATGTCAACCTCAAAGAACTTGGTGTTTATGATGTTATCTACCGCGCAACCGATGCGGCAGGGAATGTCACAGAGCTTCGTCGCACACTTTCGGTTTATGAAAAAGAAATCACCGAGGAGATGCTCTACGAAAAGTTAGATTCCATTTTGGCAAGCATTATCAGCGACAATATGAGCACCAAGCAAAAGCTTCGCGCTATCTATGATTACGTATACGAAAACGTTGCGTATGTTTCTACATCCGATAAGAGCAGTTGGGTGCGTGCCGCCTACAATGGCATTGTGGAACGTAGTGGAGATTGCTTTACCTATTTTGCGCTCGCAAAGGCGATGATGGAGCGCATCGGCATTGAAAACATGGATATAGAACGCTCGCCCGAGGTTGTTGCAATAGTCGACGAGCGTCATTATTGGAGCCTTGTGAACATTGGAAGCGAAACCGAACCCAAGTGGTATCATTTCGATGCTTGCCATTTGAATGATATTTCACGTCCGTGGGGCTTTTTGATGACAGATGATCAGCTATTGCAGTATAGCGACAAACGCGAAAACAAAGACGGCATTTCCGGTTATTTTTATTCCTATAATACCGCACTGTATCCTGCAAGTGCTAACGAAATCATCACCGCAGTTTATCCGTAAGAGAGGAGGACAGTATGCAAACCAATATTTTGGAATACTTGGAGGCTACCGCCCCCCGCCTGCCCGATAAAATTGCCTATTCGGACGGCACCGACCATTTAACTTTTTCGCAATTGTCGCACCACGCGCTTGCGCTGGGAAGTGCATTGGCACAAAAGGGATACTACCGTCGTCCTATCGCGGTATTGATGAAAAAACACCCAAGCACGGTAGCCGCGTTTTACGGCTGTGTGTATGCGGGATGCTTTTATGTTCCTCTTGATATCGAAATGCCCGCGTCGCGCATCGAACTCATTTTAGAGAACGCAAAGCCTGCGGCGATCATCACCGACCAAAAGGGAAGTGCCATTGCCAAAACCTTAAATTTTGACGGAGAGATTCTCTCCGCCGAAACCCTTTTTGAAAGCGAGATCAACGATTCCGCTCTGCAAAACATTCGCGCAAAGCAAATCGACACCGACCCTATTTATATCGTTTTTACCTCGGGTTCTACGGGCGTTCCTAAGGGCGTTATCGCCTGCCATCGCTCGGTTATCGACTATGTCGAGCAGCTTTCCGCGGAGCTTGGCTTTTCCGAGGAGAACGTGTTTGCTAACCAAACACCGCTCTTTTTCGATGCACCCCTCAAGGAATTGATGCCCGTCATCAAATTCGGAGCTACGGCATACCTTGTTCCCAAAAAGTATTTTACGTTCCCCATGTCGCTCTGCGATTTTCTCAACAAGCACCAAATCAACACCGTTTGTTGGGTCGTTTCGGCGCTGACAATGATATCGGGAATGGGACTGCTCGAAAAGAATCCGCCCAAGTATCTTTCTACCATCGCATTCGGCAGTGAAGTCTTTCCGCCCAGCCAATACGCAATGTGGCGCAAGGCTTTCCCCAATGCCAAATTCTTCAATCTTTACGGCCCCACCGAAGCCACGGGAATGTCCTGTGTTTGGCACGCTTCGCGAGAATTGGAGGAGGGCGAATCGGTTCCCATCGGTCATCCTTTCCGCAACACCGACCTGATGCTCATCCGCGAGGACGGCACCGAAGCCGCTGAGGGCGAAACCGGAGAAATTTATTTGCGCGGTACCTGCGTAACGATGGGATATTATAACGATCCTGCACGCACAGACGAAGCCTTTGTGCAAAATCCGTTGCAGAATGCGTATCCCGAACGTGTTTACCGCACGGGAGACCTCGCTTACCGCAATCCTCGTGGCGAGCTTGTCTTCGTTTGCCGTCGCGATGCGCAAATCAAGCACATGGGGCACCGCATCGAGCTTGGAGAGATCGAAGCCGCCGCACAAAAGTGCAAGGGTGTCAGCCGCGCTTGCTGTCTCTATGACTCCATCGGTAGCCGCATCAAGCTCTTCTATGCAGGTGGGACCCAAAAGGAAGCCCTCATAGCTTACCTGCGTGAGCATCTACCCAAATATATGATGCCCACCGCCATCTGCCAAATGCCCGTCCTACCCCTGACCCCTAACGGCAAAATCGACAGACGCAAACTCGCAGAATTAGATGTATAAAGTCATTGCAAAAGGATAGCAACTTGCTATCCTTTTTTTGTATCCAAACCCCTATATTTGTCTTGACAATATATAATAAATATGGTATAATATATTCGTATGTGGATTTTTTAAGCATCGAAATTTGAGTGTATGGAGGACGTCAAATGCGACTGGATAAATTGCTTT
>JAFYRH010000181.1 GCA_017559555.1 Clostridia bacterium | reverse complement strand
AAGCATGCCGGCGAAAAGGGTGCTATGATGCCCATTCTGCAGGAAGCACAAGAGATTTACGGTTACCTGCCTTATGAAGTTCAGGAGATCATCGCGCCCAAAACCGGTGTTTCTCTTGAAGAAATCTTCGGCATCGTTTCCTTCTACGCACAGTTCAAGCTCAATCCCGACGGCCAATATGCAATTGCAGTTTGCCTTGGTACCGCTTGCTACGTAAAGGGCTCCGGTGACATCATCGAAGCAATTTCCCAGAAGCTCAACGTTCCGGTTGGAAGCACGTCGCCTGACGGAAAGTATTCCATCGAAGCAACTCGCTGCATCGGTGCTTGCGGTCTGGCTCCCGTTCTTACCGTTAACGGTGAAGTTTACGGCAGACTGACAGTTGACGACGTTGATTCTATTCTTGCAAAGTACAAATAATTTTACATTTGAAAGGCCGGAAAAACGCTTATGAAAATTTCTCAAATTCAAGAGCTCTTGGAGGCTGAGGTCATTTGCGGTGGCAACGAACTCGATAAAGAAGTATCCTCCGCTTGCGGAAGTGATATGATGAGCGACGTTCTTGCTTACGTAAAAGATCAAGCCGTTCTGCTTACCGGTTTAGTGAATCCGCAAGTGGTTAGAACTGCCGAAATGATGGATATGGTTTGCATCGTATTTGTGCGCTCTAAGGCTCCCACTGAGGAAATGATTACCTTGGCAGAAGAACACGGTATGGTACTTTTGAAAACGAGTAAGAGAATGTACGAAGCTTGCGGAAAGCTGTACGCTGCAGGGCTCGGTGCAAAAGGAGTAACCGTATGAGTGAGGCTGTTCGTTTTCATTTTACGGTAGATGGCGACGATTTCACATCGGCAGGTCAAGCTTCTGTGCAAGTAAAAAAGAACTTGCGTACACTTGGCATTGCACCCGAAATTATTCGCAAGGTTTCTATCGCTATGTATGAGGGTGAAATCAATATGGTCATTCACGCCGGAGGCGGTGAGGCTGACGTGCTGATTTTTGAAGATCGCATAGAGATCCACCTTTGCGACAACGGCCCCGGCATTGCCAATATTGATCTTGCTATGCAAGAGGGATTTTCCACCGCTCCCGATAATATCCGTTCTCTCGGATTCGGTGCCGGAATGGGACTTCCCAATATGAAACGTTATTCCGACTCTATAACAATTGATTCAGCTCTCGGTAAGGGAACTAAAATTTTGATGACAGTCAACCTTTCGTAATTTTCCTAAATTTTGAAAAAGGAGTTACAGTCACCAATGAATACGTATGAGCATTCTGTTTCCTTAGACGTTTCGAGATGCACGGGGTGTACAATGTGTCTCAAACGTTGCCCAACTGAGGCAATACGCATAAAGGACGGACATGCTGTGATCAATCCCGATAGGTGCATTGATTGCGGTGTTTGTATTCGTTACTGTCCCAACAATGCAAAAAAGGCAACTTACAGCAAGCTTGATGCTGTGATGAAGTATAAGTGGAAGATCGCGCTTCCTGCTCCTACACTTTACGGTCAGTTTGAAGAGCTTGACGATGTTGACTACGTTTTGCAGGGGCTACTTGATATCGGATTTGATGATGTAGTAGAGGTTTCGCAAGCGGCAGAGCTTGTTTCTGCTTACACGCGCCTTTATCTAAAAAACGAAAGTGTCATCAAGCCCGTTATCAGCTCTGCGTGCCCGGTTGTATTGCGTCTCATTTCGTTGCGTTATCCAATGCTCAAGGAGCACATTATGCAAATGCTCCCACCTATGGAGATTGCCGCGCGAATGGCGCGAGATAAGGCAAAACGTGAACACCCCGAACTAACCGATGAAGATATTTGCGTTTGCTTCATTTCGCCGTGTCCTGCAAAGGTTTCTTACGTTAAAAACGGCTTTGGAGAATACAAGAGTGAAGTTAACGAGGTTCTTTCCATCAGTGATATTTATTTCAATCTCATCAACGTAATGCGCCGTGGGCGTACGCCCGAACCCATTTCTCACTCCGGTATGATTGGTATTGGATGGGCAACCTCGGGCGGTGAGTGCTCGGCTATCTTCAACGATAAATATCTTGCCGCTGACGGCATTGAAAATGTCAATCGCGTGCTTGATCAGTTGGAGAACGGCAACATCTCAACACTTGAGTTTATCGAACTCAACGCTTGTCCCGGCGGTTGCGTCGGCGGCGTTATGGCTTTGGAGAATCCTTTTGTGGCAAAAGCAAGATTACAAACCTTGCGTCGCTATCTTCCGGTTTCTCAAAATTATTTGAGCGAAGATGAGAGAGAATACATTCCCGAACATTACTTTTTTGAAAATATGCCTACCTACCGTCCAATACAAAGACTGAGCGAAAACTTTGCCGAATCTCTGCGTATGATGTCGGATATTCAAAAGATTCGCAATGTTCTCCCCGGTATTGATTGCGGTGCATGCGGTGCTCCCACATGCCGTGCATTTGCCGAGGATGTTGTTAGAGGCAACGTCAACAGAGATGCTTGCCCGGTAGAAAAAAGCAAACGCTTGGACGAGCAAAGCAAAAAGGAGGAGGAAAAATAAATGAAAGTTTGTGATGTTGCAGAAAAATTTTCCTTAAAGCCTCTTTCCGTCGCGGACAGCTCCCGCGAGATAACCGGTGTTTACATTGGAGATTTGCTTAGCTGGGTGATGGGGCGCGCCGAATCGGGCGATGCTTGGATCACCATTATGTCCAATATCAATATCGTAGCGGTCGCATCCTTGGCTGATGTTGCCTGCATTATTTTGGCAGAAGGGGTTGTGCCGGATGAAAACGTCTGCATAACTGCTCTGCAAAAAGGAATCAACATCTATACATCGGATAAAACTGCATATGAACTTGCCGCCGCATTGGCGCAGTGCTTGCTGTGAACCGATATTACTACGATTTTCATATTCACTCCTGTCTCTCTCCGTGTGCCGACAATGATATGACACCAAACAACATTGCGGGTATGGCGGCTTTGGCAGGCTTGAATATTGTTGCTCTGACCGATCATAATTCCTCACGGAACTGTCCTGCATTTTTTGCGGCTGCAAAAAAGAACGGCATCATTCCGATTGCGGGAATGGAGCTGACGACGGCAGAGGACATTCATTTGGTATGCTTATTTGAGGATATCAACAAAGCACTTGCGTTCAACGACGAAGTGGACAAGCATCGCATTCGTATTCGAAACCGCACCGATATTTTTGGAGATCAGCTTTTGATGAACGAAAATGACGAGGTGATTGGCGAGGAAGCGGACCTTTTGCCCAATGCACTTGATTTGGCACTGGAAGATGTTCCGCCACTTGTGGAGGCATTCGACGGTATTTGCTATCCCGCGCATGTTGATAGAGAATCAAACGGCATTATTGCAACACTCGGTGTTTTTCCACCGGAGCCGCGATTTGCCATTTGCGAGCTTCACGATATGCAAAAAGCAGAGTCGTTGCGTGAACTTCATCCACCAATGCAAAAAATGCTTTTGACAAGCGGATCGGATGCGCATTATTTGTGGGATATTCGCGATAAGGAACATTACTTTGAGATTGAGGATGAGCCGTACAGCTCTGAATTTATCAGAAGAGAACTGTTCCGTATTTTGAGAGGAGGGAAGAGATGAAGGAACTTTCACTAAACGTTCTTGACATCGCTATGAACTCCGTTAAGGCAAAGGCAACGCTGATTTGTATTTATATTACTGAAGATGAAGAACTGTTGAAGATGGAAATCATCGATAACGGTTGCGGTATGACCGCAGAATTTCTTCGCGGTGTGATTGATCCGTTCTGTACCACAAGAACCACCCGAAAGGTTGGTCTTGGAATTCCGCTCTTAAAGCTTGCCGCAGAACAAACAGGCGGCGAGGTGTCGATTACCTCAAAGCACGAGTCGGAATATCCCGAAGAGCACGGAACACACGTTTCGGCAATCTTTTACAAAAAGCATATCGATTTTACTCCCATGGGAGATATCATTTCCACGGTGACAACCTTGATTCAGGGAAGTCCCGATATCGATTTTGAGTTCTTACACACATCAAACACTTTTGAGGTGTCGCTTGACACAAGGGAAGTGCGAGAGGTGTTAGGACCCGAAATTCCATTGAGCGAGCCCGAAATTCTTTTGTGGATCGCCGATAATTTAAGTGAGCAATATAAAAATATATAAACACAAAAAAGGAAGGATCAAAACTATGAAATCTTTGGCAGAGCTTGCAGCTATCAGAGAGAAGATGAAGGATAAGATCGTTCTGCGTGAAGGTACCAGTACTACTCGCATTGTTGTGGGTATGGCTACTTGCGGTATCGCGGCAGGCGCTCGTCCCGTACTCAACGCTTTTGTTGATGGCGTAAACAAAGAAGGTCTTGCGAGCGACGTTGTCGTTTCTCAAACCGGTTGCATCGGCATTTGTCAGTATGAGCCTGTTGTTGAGGTCTATAAGGCCGGCGAAGAAAAGGTTACTTACGTTAAAATGACCGTTGAAAAGGCTGAAAAAGTACTCAAAGAGCACATCAAGGGCGGAAAGGTCGTAACCGAATACACGATCACAGCCGCTCAGAACGCATAATTGGAGGTATCAATTTTATGATTCGCGCACATGTATTGGTTTGCGGTGGTACAGGTTGTACCTCTTCCGGAAGCCCCAAAATTCAGGATGCTTTCAACCAAGAAATCGAAAAGAGCGGTCTTAGCGAAGAAGTTAAGGTTGTTCAAACCGGTTGCTTTGGCCTTTGTGCATTGGGTCCTGTTGTTATTATTTATCCTGACGGAACTTTCTACAGCAACGTAACCGTTGATGACGTTGCAGAAATCGTCAGCGAGCACCTGCTCAAGGGTCGCGTTGTTGAAAGACTCGTTTACAACGATACCGGCGACGCTACCGAAAATGCAGAAGCAGCTCATTCTTCTTTGAATGACACTATCTTCTACAAATCTCAATACCGTTTGGCACTCCGTAACTGCGGTGTTATCAACCCTGAGAACATTGAAGAATACATTGCTATGGATGGTTATGCAGCTCTCGGTAAGGTTTTGACCGAAATGACTCCCGATGATGTTATCGCTACCATTCTCGACTCCGGCCTCCGCGGACGCGGTGGTGCAGGTTTCCCGACAGGTATGAAGTGGAAGTT
>JAFYRH010000180.1 GCA_017559555.1 Clostridia bacterium | reverse complement strand
ATCCGGACTGCTTGTTATGCTCGCTATGATGGGCACGCTCGCAGTATTCTTGGTTCCCAGCGGCATTCTTTCCGGCAAGATCGGCAAAGCAAAAACCTATGCGGTTGGTCTTACCATTGCTTCTGCGGCACTCATTGTGGTATTCTTTATGCCCGCAGGCCCCAGTCCTCTCATCTACATTTTGGCGGCAATTGCAGGCCTTGGCTTCTCGGCACAATGGGTTTGCCCGCACTCGATGATCCCCGACGTTATCGAATACGACGAATTGATGACGGGTGAACGTCGCGAAGGCGTTTACTATGGCGTGCACGCAACATCCGGCAAGATTACCGGTGCGTTTGCATCTGCCGCTTGCGGTTGGGGCCTTGCCCTTGGTCAATATGTTGAAAACAGCGAATTCCAACCCGATAGCGCACTTTTGGCTATCAGAATCCTGTTTGCTCTTATCCCCGCAATTTTCTTGCTGATTTGTGTTCCCCTGCTCCTCAAGTACCCCATCACAAGCGAAAGTCACAAGGAAGTTATGCGTCAGCTCGCCGAAAAGAGAGCGGCGCGAGCTTCTAACGAGGAGAACACACAATGAAGATAACGATTATTGGCGCAGGTCTTGGCGGCCTTACCTTTGGTGCGCTTGCGGCGCGCGACGGCCACGAGGTCCACATTTATGACAAAAACCAAAAGCCCGGTGGCGTAGTTGCCCTTTATGAGCAAGACGGATACAAATTTGAGCAAGGCCCCTTGCTCATTGGCGATATGCTTGAGGGTGAGCCCGTTTATGAATTGCTCGACTCCCTTGGCATTCATCTCGAAACCATTCGAGCCGACCGCGACATCACAATGCCCGACTATGAAATGATCACTCCCGCGGAATACAAGGGCTCCTATTGGCGTCGCGACAGATTGATTGAACTCTTCCCCGAAGAAAAGACAGGAATCCTCAAATATTACAAATTCTACGATGACGTATTGCGTTTGCGCTACATTGCTATGCAAAAACCGTCACCGTTGCAAAAATTACAGTTGGCTCTCGCATTCCTCAAGGTCAAAAAATACGCCTCGATGAATGCCGATGAATTGACCAAATATTTCTTCAAATCCGAAAAAATCAGAACCCTCTACACCGGTATCCTTGCAGACTTTTGCGCAGATCCTTCCGAAGCCGAAGGTCTTGCCGTTGTCTTTACCAACTTTGAAACCGCATTTGATAAGCGCATCCCGCTTGAGAAAAACGGCAAAAAGTACTACCCCGGCTACTGCTACGTCAAAGGCGGATGCCAAAAGATTCCCGAAGCGCTTGCCAACTACATCACCGCTCATGGCGGAAAAATCCACTACGGTGAGATTGTAGAAAAGGTTTTGGTCGAAAACAAAACCGCGCAAGGCATTCGTCTTGCAAACGGTCAAGAAATCAAAAGCGACCTTGTTGTGGGTTGCGGAGCAGGACGTGATTTCTTCTTTGATACTGTCGGTCGTGAGCACTTGGATAAGGAATATCTCGAAATTCTCGACACCTTCCGCCCCATGGAAGCCGTATTCATGCTACACCTCGGTGTGGACATTGACCCGATGGAGCATCTGCGTGCCGCATTGGTATATTGCTACGGTATGTACGATT
>JAFYRH010000179.1 GCA_017559555.1 Clostridia bacterium | reverse complement strand
GAAGGTTACCTCCTCAGAATCGTTGGTATCTACAACACCATTGCAACCACCGTTACCGAAATCAAGATCAACGGCGATGCAATTACTGTTGTTAATCCTTCCACCGATGCAGTTCAATTGAATCCTCAAAAGCTTCTCGAAGCTCTTGAAAATATGCTGCCCTCCCTCAAGGAGCTCGCAAACATTGACGATAGCGGCAAGCTGTTCAGCACAAGCTTTGCAATCTCCTACTACGAGAGCGAAGCATGGGATGCTGAAATCGTTACCAAGGAAATCACCCTCAACTTTGCTCTTGCTTCCGGCGCAGATCTCATCCGTAAGACTGCAGCTAAGCTTTCCTACGTACTCGATAAGATCGGCTACATCGGTCTTGCAGAAGGCAAGCTGATCGTAGACGTTAACATTCCTTCCGAGTTTGCAAGCGTTCTTCGCGTAGCTCTCAACGAGCTTGGTGATTCCGAAAGCGCTTTGGCAGATTCCATCAAGGATAAGGTTCTTGCTATCTACACTCAAAACCCCGATGATTTCATCGCGTTTGCAGAAGGCTTGACCATGGAAGAGATCATGGCTGTTCTCGAAGCAGTAGATCCCGCTCTCTTTGGCAAGGCATACAACAAGGTTCTCACCTCTCGTTACGCAAAGGTTCTTCTTTCCTTCGTTGAAAGATATACCGGCTATGATTTCTCCGATAACCTCGAAGCACAAAACCTCGTTAACACTCTCGCAACCATTCCCACATTCGAAGTATTTGTAAACAAGCTCGAAAGCGTTACCGGCAAGGAGATCTCCGACCGTCTGCCCGCAAAGATCAACGGTTACTATGATAACACCGTTTACGACGTTTTCGATAAGCTAGGCGAAGTAGCAGGTTATGACTTCGATATGCAAAATCTGCTCAAGCAAGCAGCAGCTTCCACCGATCCTTTCGCATTCCTTTACACTGTAGTTGTTAATAAGGTAGAAAACGTAACCTACATTTACAATTACGTTAAGCGCAACGCTGTTCGTGTTGCAGACCGTTTGCTCGCAAGCCAAATCGGTCAAAAGTTTGCAGATCTCAGCCTTATGAGCTTCTATGCAGGCGATTCCAAGTTCGTATTGCTCAACAAAGAAGTTTCCTTTAATGTAAAGGCTATCATCAGCAACAAGATGAAGGCAGCCCTCAACATAGCAGCATCTCGCATTTCTGCTGTAGATGCTCGCAAGGATATGATCGCTGCAGAAATCGACAATATCATCAACATGGTATTTGCTGACGGTTCCGTTATCACCACAGGTGCAAAGGTAACTGTTGGCGTACGCAACATTTATAAGGCAACCTTTATTGGCGAAGATAACAAGGTTATCCTCTCCACTTTCCTGCCTACCGGCGTTCAGTTGACCGAAATGGTTGACAACTACAACGGCGTTGCTAACTTTGAAGGCTGGCGTGATGTTGCTACCAATGCAATCATCAACCAAATGCCCGCAAAGGACATCACCGTTAAGGCTTCCTTCGAGACTGCAGAAACCACTCCCGAAGAAACCACTCCCGAAGAGACCACTCCCGAAGTTCCCGAGGAGACTACTCCCGAAGAAACTACTCCCGATGAACCCGAAGTAATCGTTCCCGATGTAACCATCGACGGTTTGGTATACGGTAAGGATTATGTAACCGAAAGCACCGCTACCGAATACAAGGTTATTTTGAAGGCAGCTTGGGCAACCGAACTCCGCTTTGCAATGCCTGTTGAAGTTTTGGCAGACATCGCAGCAGCAAACCTCAACCTCGTATTTGCATCCGAAGAGAGCCTGCACAACGTAACTCTCAACGTTGCAATGCTGAACCAACTCATCGCTGATGCAGCAGGCAATACTGTTGTTGGCTTTAACTACAAGCCCGAGGTTGCTCCTTATGCAGCACTTGGTCTTGCAGCAAACAGCGGCGCCGTAGCTTACGATTTCTATTTCGACTTTGACAATGCAATTCAAAGCAACTACGCATTTGGCGCAGATGCAACCGTTGTTATCACTGTTCCTTTCGCAGGCGTTGAAACCAACGACTCCCAAAAGACCTTTGTTTACGCAAACGGCGTAGCTGACGTTGAAGTAACTGCTGCGGGTGCACAAAGCGTTACCTTCGTAGCAAAGCACTTCTCTAACTACACCATCGTTAACAAGTATCTGTTCACAATCGAAAACGATAAGACCTACGTTGCAGGTTCCTCTATCGATAAGGTTATTGCTACCTTGTTCGAAACCAACAACCAAACCATCAACGGTGTATACTTCGAAGAGGGCGCAGAAATCTCCGTAACTCTTGATGTTGACACCTTGGCAGGATACAAGTATGTAAATACTGTATTTGAAGGCGCAAGCCTCGTTCTCACCGCAGAGGGCACCTACACCTTTGTAATGCCCGGCAATGCAGTTACCGTTAAGCACAATGCAGATGCAGTTGAATACTACTACGTTTACTATTATGTAAATGGTAACAAAGTTGGCGAATACAAGTACTCCGCAGACGTTGCTGCAAACGACGTTGTAAATGCTGTTCTCGGCTTCGATCTTTCCAACTATCCTGCAGTTGTAGGTGAGGGTTGGTCTTGGTATGGCAGTGCTGACCTCGCTAATAAGCTCTACGGTGAGGCTATCAACCTCTTCCGCGTACACGAAGAGCAAACTCAAATCACCATTTCCTTTGCAGGTCAAGCAAACGTTGGCGGCACCTACAAGCTCAACGAGCTCAACCAAAACGTATTTGCACAACTCAAGAGCAATATTGATGCTGTTCAACCCGGTTACGTTTGGACCGCAAACGGCAAGACTCTGACCTACTACATCGAAAACGCAGATTACACCGCTCTTATCGAGGCTGCTCTTTCCAACGGCAACGCTGTTGCATTCGCAGGCGTACTCGCTAACGAATACTACCACGTTTACGCAGGTGATGACGTGACTGTTGAAAATACCGATGCAGGTATCAAGATCACAGTTCCCACCAAGGCAGGCTACACTGTTAAGATTCAATTCTACAACGCAAACGGCGAGCTCATTCAAGAAATCGCAGGTAATGAAGTTACCATTGGTACTCTCACTTCCGATCTCTACGTTGCCGCTGAATACACCGCAATTCCCGTATCCTACAAGACCATCGTTATCACTGTTCCCGCAGGTTCCGTTCTGAACGCAACCGACGTTACCACCTTGGCAAGTGCTCCCGCAGACCTCGTTCTCTACGGAGTAGAGCGCGATGCTGACGGCACTCTCAAGTTGACCTACCGTTACACCGAAACCGAAGGCTTCGACGAGACCAAGTTCTTGGCAGAAGTTAACGCTCTTATCGCTGCTGTTCAATATGTTACCACTTGGATTGTAAACGGTGTTGCATACAACAGCGAGGCAGAAGCACTCAACGCACAGCTTCCCGAGGGCGCAAAGATTGTTGGTTGGGAACAAATGTCCGAAAACGTTAAGGTTGCAATCATCGAGTATGCACCTGCTGCAGGCGTATCCACTTGGGTTGTTGTTTGCATCGTTCTCGTTGTTCTCTTGATTCTTGCAATCATTGTTCTCGTTTACGTACTCCACGTAACCGATAAGATCCAAACCTCTTGGCTCACCAAGGTTTGTGCTGCAATCGTTGGCGCATTCTTCGCATTCTGCATGATCCTTGCTAAGGCTACTTACAAGGTTCTCAACTTCATGGGCATCAAGACCGAAGAGATTCTCGAAGATCTCCCCGAAGAAGAGCCCGTTGCTGACATTCCTGCAGTTATTCTGGAGCCCGAAGTAATCAACGAAGAAGCAGTTGAAGAAGTCCCTGCTGAAGAAGTAGTTGAAGAAGCTACCGAAGAAGCAGTTGAAGAAGCTCCTGCTGAAGAAGTAGTCGAAGAAGCTACCGAAGAGGCAGTTGAAGAAGCTCCTGCTGAAGAAGTGGTTGAAGAAGCTACCGAAGAGGCAGTTGAAGAAGCTCCTGCTGAAGAAGTAGTTGAAGAAGCTACCGAAGAGGCAGTTGAAGAAGCTCCTGCTGAAGAAGTAGTTGAAGAAGCTACCGAAGAGGCAGTTGAGGAAGCTCCCGCTGAAGAAGTAGTTAAAGAAGCTACCGAAGAAGCAGTTGAAGAAGCTCCTGCTGAAGAAGTAGTTGAAGAAGCTACCGAAGAGGCAGTTGAAGAAGCTACCGAAGAGGCAGTTGAAGAAGCTCCTGCTGAAGAAGTAGTTGAAGAAGCTACCGAAGAGGCAGTTGAAGAAGCTACCGAAGAAGCAGTTGAAGAAGCTCCTGCTGAAGAAGTAGTTGAAGAAGCTATCGAAGAGGCAGTTGAAGAAGCTCCCGCTGAAGAAGTAGTTGAGGAAGCTCCCGTAGAGGAAGCAACCGAAGAAGCTTCTGAAGAAAACAAAGACGAATAATCTCTTGTGAGAGCGTTCGCTCAATAAAGCATTGGGGAAGACCTCTTTCGAGGTTTTCCCCATTTGCTTGTTATATTAAGGAAGAAAATATGAAATTCACACACCGTTATGCCATTAAATGGCACGATACTGATGCAAACCGACAAGTCCGCCCGTCGGCACTTGTTACATATTTGCAAGAGACCGCAAACGAGCACCTCATTCACATAGGAATCTCGCTTGACGAGTTGCGCGACCGTTACGGATTGGCTTTCATTTTAGGCAGCATTTCTGTCCGCTCTTACGAGCCTCTTTTCTCGGGTGACAATATCGAGGTAGAGACTTGGACGTGCGGTGAAAAGGGATTCCGTCACAACCGTTGTTTTCGCCTTGTGCGAGACGGCAAAACCGTGGCAGAGGCAACCTCGGTTTGGGCGCTTGTAAAGCTGGGGGATGGCAGTCTTGTCAAAGTGGAGGATATGCCTTACCGCATCGAGCCCGAGGAGCCCATCACGCTCCCAGACCTGCCACTGCGCTTGAGAATGCCACCTGTAGCAGAGATGGAGCCTGCAGGCGAGCGACGCATCGTTTACTCGGATATCGACTATAATGGTCATATGAACAACACGCGCTACCCCGATATGCTCTGCGATTTCATTCCCGAAATGCGCGAGAGCCGTATGACGGGTATGGTGCTTTCTTATCGAAAAGAAGCCGTTTTTGCACACACGTTGCGCGTTTTTCGACAAAAAACGGCGGAGGGATACTTCATTTGCACCATTGACGAAAACGAGAACGTTTGCACCGAGGCGGTCTTAAAGTTCGCTCCTGCAAACCCCGAAGCTTGAATTTTTCCATTGGTTAGGAGATTGCTATGAAACCTATTTTCAAAATCAAAAATTGGCAGCTCTTAAAGGCGCGCGATGCCGAGGGAAGCATAGTGCTTCCCAAAGGGGATTTTGTTGCCATCGGCAAGCGTGCATTTGCCGGCAAGCAAAATCAATATCTTGAGTCTGTAACTGTTCCCGAGGGGATTTCGGTTATCAAGGCAGAAGCCTTTGCAGGGGGCAAAAATTTGCGCACGGTTGTCCTTTCCACCAGTGGCAATATCGGGCTTTCGCAGGGCGTTTTTGCAGGATGCACACGCTTGCGCGAGGTGGCAAACAGTGAGTATATCAACTCTGTGGGTGCGCTTGCGTTTTCGAATTGCGCCGCATTGCAAGGTATTACTTTCGGCAAACATTTGCATCGCATTGGTGAGGGAGCATTTGCAAATTGTGGATCTTTGACCTCTATTGATCTTCCCGCAAGTCTTGGCGAGGTTGGAAAAGGCGCTTTTGCAGGATGTCGCGAGCTTGCTTTCTATTCGGCTGATAATGCTTTGTCGGTGCTCTCCGAGGAGATGTTCCGTGATTGCGTATCGCTTCGTGAAGTTGTTATTCCTGCTGCTGTATCGGTTCTTCCGCGTGGTGCATTCAATGATTGCATCTCACTTCGCGAGGTGAATATTCCTGCCAACGTAGGAGAAATTGAAGCACGTGTATTCGAAAACTGTCGAAAATTGCACACCGTTCGCATGGAACTCGGTATTAAAGAAATTGGCGCGCACGCGTTTGATAACTGTCCCGCGCTTCGCGAGGTGTTCGTTCCGCATTCGCTCAAAAAACTGGGCAGAGGTGCTTTTGGAACGGGTAAAAGAAAAGACGGCGAAAAGATCACCGTCTGTGTTGAAAACGAATATATGGTGCGCCGCATGAAGAGTCTGCTCTTTTGGTGTGGTTCCGCAAAATGCACCACCGTTAAGCTGATTGGCAAGAGCATCGAGGAGCGCAAACGCGACCGCCGCCGCGCCAACGTAGAAGCCAAAGGCACACATTTAATTGGATAGAGAAGAATACGGGGGAACCTTTTTTGAGAAAAAAGCGTTCCCCCGTACCCCTTCCAAAAAACTCTCTCACAGAAAAATAAAAAGAACATTTCTTACACACGGATAGATGGTCAATGCGAGGGAAGAGTGCAGAGGTAAAGGTGCTCTTGTAGGGGCGATTCACGAATCGCCCGAAAACGAGCGGATTTCCGTGTGCTTCATTTCAACCGGT
>JAFYRH010000021.1 GCA_017559555.1 Clostridia bacterium | reverse complement strand
GTCAAAACGCTATTCTGCAAGCAAAAGAGTTCAAGAATGCCGCCGCACTTACAGGTCTTATTCTCAACAAGCTCGACGGAACCGCAAAGGGTGGTATCGTTATCTCCATTCGTCGCGAATTGAATATTCCCGTTAAGTTTATCGGTGTTGGTGAAAAGCTTGATGATATGCAGGAGTTTGACCAATCCGAGTTTGTCAAAGCCTTGTTTGAATAAGGAGAACTATTGTGAAAATCGTTCTTGCATCCCGCAACAAAAAGAAAATAGAAGAATTGCGCGAGCTTCTCTCCGAGCTTCTTTCGAATGTAGAAGTCCTCTCTCTCGATGACGTCGGAATTGCCGGCGACATCGAAGAGGACGGCACCACCTTTGAAGAGAATGCGCTTATCAAAGCGCGCGTTGCGGCAGGTAGCGGATATATCGGTGTTGCCGATGATTCGGGTCTTACCGTTGACGCTCTTGGCGGAGAGCCGGGCGTATATTCTGCGCGATATGCGGCAAAATGTCATTTTGCAGGAGATCACGACGACGAGGGTAACAACCAATGTCTGCTTTACAATCTGCGTGACGTACCCGATGAGGAGCGCGGTGGGGCATACGTTTGTGCCGTTGCTTGCGTTTTTCCGGATGGTCGTGAGTTTGTGGTGCGCGGTGAGTCGCGCGGCACTCTCTTGCGTGAATATCACGGAACGGGTGGCTTTGGCTATGATCCGTTGTTCTATTTCCCGCAATTTGGCAAAACCTTTGCCGAGGTAAGTGCGCAAGAAAAGCATTCGGTATCTCACCGTGGCAAAGCCATGCGCGCATTTGCAAAAAAAATGAAAGAGTATCTGTAACAAACAAAATATGAAATTTAGCGAATTTTTTACCGCTCCCACCTTTCGTTCCACAGCCATTCGCTTTGGTGTGATCGTGGGCGGAGGCTTGGCTGTCTTTACCAACATTGATTGGAGATATGCCGTTATTATAGGAGCCGCCGTTGCTATTTTGGCATCCGTACTCCTACCCCTTATTATGTATATCAAGCTCTTACCCTACAAACGCTACAAAGAGTCGCTCGGACGTCGCGTTCTGATAGATGCTCCCGTGCGTTTCTTGGCAAAAAGGGGAATGGTCGGAGGATTTTTCCTCTTGACAGAAAGCAATTTGGTGCTTCTTTCCGATGAGAAAGAAAAGCCCGCTTTAGAGCTTACGCAAAAAGACGTCAATTCTATCACTCTTGGCGAGGATGTAGGCGTTATTGATATTTATCTTGACCAAAAACAGTTTATCAGGTTCGTCAGCGCCATCGATGAGGAGATCGTTGAGATGCTCGCACAACATGGCTGGAACGTAACCCGTCGAAAGGACTCTTATGATCACTTCTAAGCAAAGAGCTTATTTGCGCAGTCTCGCAAACCCGATTCCCACCATTATGCAAATCGGCAAGGGCGGACTGACCGAAAACTTACTCAAAACCGTTTCCGATGCACTGGAAGCACGCGAGCTTATCAAACTCAACGTTCTCGAAAACAGCGGTGAGGATGCATACGAACTGTTGCAAAATCTTGCGGCAGAGCTTGGTGCCGAACCCGTTGCGGTAGTAGGACGCAAAATCGTTCTTTATCGCGCATCCGAAAAGAAACCTGTTATCGAATTGCCGAAAAAATGATACGCATTGGAATTTACGGTGGTACCTTTTCGCCACCGCACAACGGGCATATTGCCGCCGCAAAGGCTTTTATGGAGCAAATGTGGTTGGACTTTCTCTATGTCATTCCAACGGCAACGCCACCGCATAAGGAAATGGACGTTCCCGTAGATGCTGCCCATCGTCTTGAAATGTGCCGTTTGGCGTTTTCGGGCGTTGAGGGCGTATACGTCAGCGATATGGAAATGCGCCGTGGCGGACGCAGTTATACTGTGGATACATTGCGCGAGTTGACGGGTGAGGACCGCAGACTTTTCTTGCTTTGCGGAACAGATATGATGCTCACCCTTGATCAATGGCGTGAACCGGAGGAAATTTTCAAGCTTTCCTATCCCGTCTATATTCGCAGAGAAAAGGATGCTTTGCTCGATAATATGATCGTGCAAAAAATTGCCGACTACAACCAAAGGTACGGCAAGGTCGTGCGTCGTATCGTCACCGAGCCTATCGAGCTCTCTTCCAATCTTGTCAGAGAAAAACTGGGGAATGGGGAAGATGTATCGAGTCTCATTCCCGCATCGGTAGAAAAATACATTCGTGACAACCATTTGTACGTTTGAAGGGCAGAGAGGTAGCACATAATGACAAAGATAACCGAAAAAATGCTCGATACTCTGCGCGAGAATGTCAAGGGAAGTATGTCGCCAAAACGTTTTGTGCACACGGCGGCGGTAGAGGAGATGGTTGCACGCTTGTGTGCTCTCTACTGTCCCGAATACACACTTCAGCTTCGTGCGGCGGCACTGTTGCACGATTTGACCAAGGAACTCACACCCGCGGCACAGGAAGAACTTTGTGCGGCGTATGATATTCCCACCGATGACCTTCAACGTCTTTCGCCCAAAACCTATCACGCCAAAACCGCGGCAGCGCGCATTGTGCGTGATTTTCCGCAGTTTGCCGACACAATCATTGTCGATGCAGTTCGTT
>JAFYRH010000178.1 GCA_017559555.1 Clostridia bacterium | reverse complement strand
GTGGGGCATACTTCGGGAGCCTCGGTACCAACAACGAGGTGACCGCAGTTACGGCATTCCCAAACCTTAACGGTGCTCTTCTTGAAAACTTCAGCAGTTTCAACGTTCTTCAGGAGTGCGCGATATCTTTCCTCGTGATGCTTTTCGATAGCAGCAACCAGACGGAACTTCTTAGCGAGCTCGTGGAAGCCTTCTTCTTCAGCGGTCTTTGCAAAACCGTCGTACATATCGGTCCACTCATAGTTTTCGCCTTCAGCAGCAGAGCCGAGGTTTTGAGCGGTGTCGCCCAGACCGTTCAGTTCCTTGAACCAAAGTTTTGCGTGTTCTTTTTCGTTATCAGCAGTCTTGAGGAAGAGGGCAGCGATTTGCTCGTAGCCTTCCTTCTTTGCAACGGATGCGAAGTAGGTGTACTTGTTTCTTGCTTGAGATTCACCTGCAAAAGCAGCCTCGAGGTTCTTTTCGGTTTGAGTGCCGGCATACTTGTTAGCCTTGGGAGCTTCTACGATCTCCTCAAGCTTCTTGCCCTTGAGACCACACTTGGGGCAAACGGGCTCAACACCCTCAGCAACATCAAAAACTTCACCGCAAATCAAGCATCTGTACTTTTTCATAATTTTGTTCTCCTTTAAATTGAGTTTTTAGAATTTTTTTAAGATTTTTTAAGATTGACAACATTCATGGCATTCCCTGCAATGACCGTAGAGATTCACCTCTTGGGTGTCTACTACAAAGTCTTCTCGGGGAGGGAATGAGACCCGTTTGGTAACTGACAGATCGATGATTTTTGCACACCGTCTGCAAACAAAGTGGTAATGACCGTCGATATTTGCGTCGTAATGCGCCACCTCGTCGGGGAAGAAGAGTTTGACGATTCTTCCTTCCTCGGCAAGCACTGCCAAATTACGGAACACGGTTGCACGACCAATCGAAGGGAACGCGCCCCGCAGATATTCGTAAACTTCTTCCGCTGTGGGGTGATATAATTGCATTAGAGCATCATAGACGATCTCGCGTTGTTTCGTGGAACGTCTTTTCATTTTTGTTTTGCTCCTTATTGAGATTTGGTCTCGATAAGAGTATAGCACAATAAAAAGCGTTTGTCAATAGGTTTTTGCAAAAAAAATAAAAAATTTTTTGGAAAAAGAGCAAAAATCCCATTTACAAAAAAACTCTACTATGTTATAATATATGTAACAACCGATTTTTTTATAAAATACGTGAGAAAAAATTGCAAGTTTGGAAAAAAATATTATAAAGATTTGCGATATATCCTTTTACAAATGGTGAAGAAACGCATTTCTTCGCCTTCTAACAAATGTTGAATAAGTGAAAAATACATATAAGAAGAGGAACGACAGATGAAAAAGAATTTGAGAAGTATGATCGAATCTTGGCAGGAGAGCCCGGCGCAGGTATTGGTTGATATGAACCAATACGATCTGATTGAGAGCACGGGAATGAAGCCTGACCTTTCGCACAAAAAGAGTGCTCATATGAGTGCCGCTTGGAGATTGCGCGATCTTGACCGTGTTGTTATCCCTATGGGTGGTTCTGACCTTACGGGTGTGCGCTATCTGACTTTTTCGGTTTGTGCCGCAGGAGCAGCAGGTGCATCCTTCCGTTTGGTGTTCAGCAACAGCCAAACCGGTGAAAATATTGGTGGATACGAAACCACAGTTGCCGTTGCAAAAGACGGTTGGAATGACTACCGTTTTGAAATTCCTTTCCTGCACGGCACGGGCAAGTGTAGCGGTTGGAACGATATTGGAAGCATTATTCTCGAAGCCTTGAATGTACCCACCGAGGGACGCTCGCCTGTTCTTTATTTGGATAGTTTTTACGTTTACGAAAATGACATTGCTCCCGTTTATGCAAGAATGCCTGAACTGAAGGGCGCGGCTGTATTTTCCAAAACAGGTAGCTTTTCTATTATTGACCGCAAGCGCATCCCAAATGCAATTGACGATAGAGAATCAAAGCCTTTTGAAGAGGACGGTATTCTTTGGTTGCCTATGGCACCCGTTGCCGCAGGAATTGCATTCTCCTGTGTAGTAGACAACCGTGCACTTACACTTTCCTTTACCTACCGCCGCAAAAAGTACGCATTTTCCGCAAACTCCAACCGTGTGGTTGTTGACGGTGTAGAAAATGAACTCGGTTTCTTCCCGCGTGAGTGCGAGGGAACACTTTTCTTCCCGGCAGATTACGTTCGTGAGTTCTTCCGTTGGAGACAAATGTTCGTTGACGGAATGGGTCTTATCATTCTTTCCAACCGTAAGAATATCTTCCAAAGCGGACGCGACAGTGCTATTCTTTGGCAACTTGTTGCGGCTACTACTTTCTCCCGTCCCGAGGCAGACCGCGTTCTTTCCGATCTGCGCCGCCGTTTCAGCGCATCTCGCGGCAGACTCTTGCTCTCCCACGATGATTTGATGCAACTGCGCCGCCGCGCAAAGGAAGAAACCGAGCTCGGTGCATATCTCAAGGATCTCAAAAAGCATTACGATGCAACACTTAACGAAGAACCCATTGCGGTTGCAATGCCTCGCAGTCTGCAACAGCTCACAAACGACTTGAATGCTTCTGCCGAAAAAATCTTTGTTTGGTCCACTCTTTACCGTGTAACGGGTAATAAAAAATATTGCGAGCGCGCTGCCCTTGAGTGTGAAGCGCTTGCACAGTTCAGCGATTGGAACTCCGTTTTGATGTCCTCTGTCGGTGCCGTAGCCTTTGCGGTTGCTATTTGCTACGACTGGTGCCATCACGTTTGGAGCGAGGGCAGAAAGGCAATTATCGAGCGCGCACTTCTTCGCAATGCAATGCGTCCTTGCCTGGAAACATACGACGGTAAGAGACGTATGTGGATTGACGGTGGAACCGCTTCCGCGATTGTAAATGCAGGCATGCTTGCAAGTGCCTTGGCTTTGGCAGATATCTATCCCGAAACCGCACTCAAGCTTGTTGACCGTATTTTCCGCAACGTGGAATCCTGCTTCGCATCTTACGCGCCCGATGGCGGATATAGCGAAGGCGTCGGAGCATGGGAAAAGAGCTCCCGTGCACTCGCACTCTTTATTGCAATGCTGCAAAAGGCTTGCGGTAGTGATTACGGATTTGCATCCGCTCCCGGCTTTGCTGCAACCGGATACTTTGGAATCGTTACCGAGACCGAAACGGGTATGTGGAACTTCCACAACAGTGTGGCATGTCCCACCGAAAACTCGATCCTTTCTTGGATGAGCACACAGTATGAAAACACCACTTACGCAGTTGTACGTCATCAACAAATTGCAAACAACGCAAAACGCGTAACTCCTCTCGATATTCTTTTCTACACACCCGTAGATGAGTCCTTTGTTCCTGTTCTTCCTCAAGATACCGTTTATCGCAAGGCAGGTCTTGCTATCATGCGTTCCGGATGGGGAAAAGACGATGTATTCGTAGGTCTGCACGGTGGTGCCAACGATGAGGTAAACGGTGATCTCGATGCAGGTAGCGTAATTATGGATATGGCAGGCGTTCGTTTCTTTGCCGAAACCGGCGGAATCGAAGACCTTCCTATTATGATGCGTCGCCGTGCGGTAGGACAAAACACCATCATCGTTAATCCTGCTGTTGAACCCGCACCCGATCAAGATCCTCACGCAAATGCAAAGATTGTAGAAATGAAGGGTCGCGAGGATCGCATTTATGCGGTTGTAGATATGACCACCACAAGCAAGGATATTCTGCGCGGCAAACGCGGTGTTATGCTCACCGATAACCGCAAGACAGTTGTCATTCAGGATGAACTTGTACTCACCGCTCCCGGTGAAATTCTTTGGACGGTTTACACCCC
>JAFYRH010000177.1 GCA_017559555.1 Clostridia bacterium | reverse complement strand
TTCTTCGCCAAAGAGGACTTCGATTTCTTCTATGATGCGTTCTCTGCCACAGAGGTCTTCGGCAAGCTTGAGGGCGCGTGCATCCTGCAATGCCTCATAAAAGGAGAGGATGCGAATCGATTCAACAGCACTTCCATCCTCTGCGGGGTAGACAGAGAAGGCATCGCCTGCAGGGAACATGTGTCCTGCGCAGGTATCGAGGTAGGGGTTGATGGAATTACGCGAGAGAGCAGCATTGTAGAAGTTATATCCCCAATGCAAAAATCCAACAATGTTGAATTTGTAAAATTGCAATCCGATAGAGCGCGTTCTCCACAAGGGCATTGCAATAAAGCGGTTAGAAACGCCCTTGTCTTGCGAACAGCAATAATACGTCCAAAGTCCCTTGACGTCTGCCTCGATGAAAGGCTTGATATGATCGTTTGAGGGAATGGGGAGCTCTACGAGTCCGTCTTGATAGAATTCAAAATTCGAAAGGGCATCCATAATGGGGTAACCCTCAAGAACGTCGGCAATGCCTGCCTTAACGGCGCGGTAGCGGTCGAGGTGGAGCTTATTCGGCTCATCCGATATGTGGAAGTAGCAACGCGCATCATCACCGCGTGCCTTCATATGGCCAAGGAAAGCGGTCAAGAACGTGCGCAAGTAGGTGGTGTACTCTTCGCTTGTTGCATCGGTTTCCCAGCCGAAAATGCGCTTATATTCGCCGTCTGCGCATGCCTCTATCTTGGGCGCGTGCGCGGCACCCCATTGGGTGAACAGGTGGGCGATTTCAAAATAGCGAATGCCTACGCGGTTGCACATCTCGATCCAACGGTCGAGTTTGTCAAAGTTGAAAGAATACACACCGTTTTCCACCGTTACGTCTACAAGCTGAACGGTTTTGCGCTCTCTGCCCATAGCGGTATCGAGCGGAGGAGTGTGCACGGGTGTGAGCAGCATATTGATGCCGTTCTTGGCTGCGGTCGCGGCAAAGTTTTCTACAATGCGCCAATGCTCCTCGCTCCAAGGCTCCACGTTATAATAGGTTGCCAAGCAGTCGCAGTGGAACCACTGTGTCAAAATCATTTCCTGCTCAGGCAGGAGTGCATCAATGACTTTGAGCGTCAAAGAATTCTTGGCGTGCACCTCTTTTTGACCGTCCACCAATTTGAGGGTGACGGTGTATTCCCCTGCGGGGAGACGTTCACCAAGATCGATTTCTACCCAAAGGGATTGCAGTTGTCCGCGCATCACAAAGATGCCGCCTTTGTGCAGGGGCATGAGGGGGTCGGGGTAAAGGCCCGGGGTGGTGCGTGCAAAGTTGCCGTCGCCCTCTTCGCTAAGGCTTGGGAGGGTTACGGGAACACTCTCTACACGACGCACCGATGCCAAGGACTTGTCGATTCCCTCAATTTCCAAACGAAAAGTGTTTGCGCGGTAGGGAACAGTCGTGTCGACCGTGTCATCTGTATAGAAAAATTGAAAGGACACGCGCTCGTTTTTGAGCGCGGAAAGCTGTGTCAGTTCTGCATAATCGGCAATATTGCCGTCAAGAAAACATTTCTCCATGGATGATGTGATTTTTGTTTGAATCATAGCTACTCTCCTTTTAGGGAAGTATTGGTTGCTTACAGTATAGCACACTTTGCTCATTTTTGCAAGGAAAAGAATAGTCTAAATCGTTCAAAATGCAGAAATTCGGCAAAACTTATTGAAAATAGCAGAAAAATATGTTATACTATACTGGGTTAGTTTGGAATAAATATTCAGTTCCTTTACATATCGAAAAAACCGAAAGGAGAAATATATATGAAAATTGCACTTATTGCACACGACAAGAAGAAAGAAGACATGATCAATCTTGCCGTTCGTTACCGTGAAGTTTTGGCTCCCCACGAACTTTATGCTACGGGCACCACGGGAACAATGGTTATGGGCGAGACAGGTCTTCGCATTACACGCATGAAGAGCGGTCCCTTGGGCGGTGACCAACAAATCGGCTCGATGATAGCCGAAGGAAAATTGGATTTGGTTATCTTTTTGCGTGACCCTCTCACGGCTCAACCGCACGAGCCTGACGTATCTGCGCTGTTACGTCTTTGCGACGTACAAAACATTCCGCTTGCCACCAACGTGCACAGCGCTGAAATTATGCTGGAGCACATCGGCAAGTAATCCCTACCAATTCGTTTGATAAACAGACTTTAAAATACGGAAGGAAAAAGAAAAACAATGAACGTTATTATGGATTTTTTGTTTGAAAACCAAAACTTTCAATTGTTAAAAATGATTCTCGGTCTTTGCTTGTTCCTGTTTGGTATGAGTTTGATGGGAGAAGCACTTGAGCGTCGCGCCGGCACCGCTCTGCGTACCATTTTGGGAAAATTGACCACCAACAAATGGGCAGGATTTTTGACCGGTCTCGGTGTTACCGCGGTTATTCAAAGCTCCTCTGCAACAACCGTTATGGTCGTTGGTTTTGTTAACTCGGGTCTGATGACACTCAAGCAAGCTATCAACGTCATTCTCGGTGCAAACGTCGGTACCACCGTTACCGCGTGGATCCTCAGTTTGAGCGGCATTGAGGGTAGCGGCATTATGCAGCTCTTCAAGCCCAGCACCTTTACTCCTATCCTCGCTCTTGTCGGTATCATTATGTATATGTTCCTCAAGGGAGAAAAGAAAAAGGATACCGGTATGATCCTTTTGGGCTTTGCTACCTTAATGTTCGGTATGGACACCATGTCGGGCGCGGTTAAGGGACTTGCAAACGTTCCCGAATTTACACAATTGTTTACAATGTTCGAGCATCCCGTTCTCGG
>JAFYRH010000176.1 GCA_017559555.1 Clostridia bacterium | reverse complement strand
GTATGCGCGATATCAACCTTAAGAGCCCCCGTTGCACCAAGAATGAGGCAGCTATCCTCTGCGCTCTCTCCTACTGCTCTGAGAGAATGGCAATGCAAGAAGCCTTCAAAAAGGTTGAAAAAGATGCTTTCCGTTTTTCTGCTGAAAACGAAAAGCTCAAAAAGACCATTGAATCTCTGCAAGAGGAGGTTGACAACCTGCGCAAGGATGCAAGCGTAATGCGCTCTATCCTCGACCACGCAGCAGCCGCAAACGCTCCCGTTAAGGAAGAAAAGCCAAAGTACGTTCCCAAGCCGTTCAACAAGAAGGCTGAGGAAGAGGCTCAAATTTCTGTTTTTGAAGAAACCGCTACCGCAGAAGAAGCAATTGCAGAAGCAGCTCCCCAGGAAGAAGCTCCCGTTGTTGTTGAGGAGACCGTTTCTCAAAAGAGCACTTCCAAGAATCGCGTTGGCGCGATGTTTGATTTTTTGACCTTTAGCGATGTCTGATAAACGCATCCAACCCTTGCCCGAGCTGCTATGCCCTGCGGGTTCTCCCGAAGCTCTTGATGCAGCGATTGAAGGAGGCGCCGATGCCGTTTATCTCGGTGGCACCGCGTTTAATGCAAGAATGAATGCCCACAATTTCGGCGGAGACGCATTGCGCTCCGCCGTTTTGCGCGCGCACAGCTATGGGGTAAAGGTTTATCTTACTCTCAATACGCTTGTGGGCGACCGCGAGATTCCCGCAGCCCTTGCCGCCGCCGAGGAAGCCGCAAATGCCGGTGTCGATGCACTCATTGTTGCCGATCTCGGTATTGCGTCTGCAATTCATCGCACCTTCCCGAATCTCGAATTGCACGCAAGTACACAGGCTTCGTCGCACAATTCTTTCTCTGCCGAAAAGCTGAAAGAGCTCGGCTTTAGCCGCATCGTTATTGCACGCGAAACACCTGCCGCTGACTTGTTTGAGTCCGTCAAGAATTCTCCTCTTGAGGTGGAAATGTTCATTCACGGAGCTCTCTGCGTCAGCCATTCTGGACAATGCCTTTTCTCCTCCTTGGTGGGCGGAAGAAGCGGAAATCGCGGTGAATGTGCGCAGCCCTGCCGACTTCCCTTTGCTTGCAAAAAAGGCGGCAATGCCTATCCCCTCTCCCTCAAGGATCTCTCCCTTGCGGCACACGTACCCGCATTGATCGAAAGCGGTGTGGCATCGCTGAAAATTGAGGGCAGAATGAAAGCCCCCGAATACGTGCGCGATACTGCGCGCATTTGGCGCCGCCTTTTGGATGAGCGCCGTGCCGCCACCCCCGACGAGATGCGTGAGCTTGCCTCTATCTTCTCGCGCGGCGGTTTTACCGATGGCTATTACAAAGAAAAAATTGACGGCAAAATGCTCGGGATTCGTTCCGATGACGATAAATCCGCGTCTCGCACACTCACACCTTTTGGTGGCATTACGCGCAAAATTCCGCTCGATTTTGCGGTACGTATGAAAGAAAACGAGCCTATTGCACTCACCGTGAGCGATAAAAATCGCTCCGTTTGCGTGGAGGGCGATATACCGCAAGTGGCACTGACTGCGCCTCTTTCCGAAGAGCATCTTGAAAGAAACCTTTCCAAGCTTGGCGGAACCCCTTATGCGATTGGCTCCTTCGCGGTTGAAATGGACGACGGCTTGATGCTCCCCGTATCACGGCTGAACGACCTGCGCCGCCGCGCAATTGCCGAATGGGAGTGCAATTTGACACCCAAAACCATTGAAAAAACGCCATACGTGATACAAAAATCGAATAACGTATCCAAGAAAACACGTTCCGCGCGCTTTTATTCACCCGAGCAAATCACACCTCTTGCAAGAGCGTTTTTCGAGCACATCTATCTGCCGCTCGGCAAAGAAACGCCAGAAACCGATGGCATCATCCTGCCGCCCGTCATTTTTGAGAGAGACCTCAAAGTCGTTCAACAAATGCTTTTAGATGCCGCACAAAGGGGTGTGCGTTACGCACTTGTCGGTAACCTTGGACACATCGACATCGTAAAGCAAGCGGGGCTTGTTCCCGTGGGCGATTTCCGCTTCAATGTCACCAACTGCGAGACCGTTTGCGCTTTGGAAGATATGGGCATCGACTCGGTTATTCTTTCCCCCGAGTTGACTCTACCGCAAGCGCGCGACGTGTGGGGTGACACCTCGCTTATCGTGTACGGTCGCATTCCTTTGATGACGGTTGAAAAATGCGTGATCAAAGAGATTGCCAATTGCGATACGTGTGCGCAAAATGCCGCTGTTTTGACCGACCGTCGTGGCGTTTCCTTCCCTGTGCTTCGCGAATGGGAACACCGCAACGTCATTTATAACAGTCTCCCCACATCGATGTCCGACCGTCAAGACCAACTCACAAAAGCCGGCATTACCAATCAGCACTTTATCTTTAGCACCGAGACTCCCGACGAGGTAGACAAAGTCATTCACCTCTGGAAAAAGGGAGCCGCGCTCCCCTATGCCGTAAGGAGAATATAAAAGAATCCCGACTGCAAAAACAGTCGGGATTTTGTTTTATTCTTGGCTCAAGCCCAGCTTTTCGATAATCGAGAAAGCAGCTTTTTCCATATAGTCGTTTTCCATCAGCTCGATCATGCCGCGGTCAACGAGGGCGGCGAGCTTGGAGTCCATCGGGATGCGAGCGAGCAGATCGTAACCAAACTTTTCGGCAACCTCTTCGATGTGGCTCTCGCCAAACACCTTGATCTCTTTGCCGCAATCGGGGCACTTGATATAGCTCATGTTCTCAACAAGACCGAGAACGGGAACGTTCATCATTTTTGCCATATTGGCAGCCTTGCTCACGATCATCGAAACGAGATCCTGAGGACTGGAAACGATAACAACACCGTCAAGGGGCAGAGATTGGAATACTGTAAGCGGTACGTCACCCGTGCCGGGAGGGCAGTCAACGAGAAGAACGTCAACATCCCAAATGGTTTCTTTCCAGAACTGTTGAACGGTTCCCGCAATCATCGAGCCGCGCCAAATAACAGGCTTGGTCTCGTCACTGCCAAGGAGCAGGTTAACAGAGATCATATCAATTCCTGTTTTGGTGCGAGGGGGGATCATTCCGTTTTGGTCACCAAACACCTCAACGTTGTGCATTCCAAATGCCTTGGGGATGGAGGGACCGGTGATGTCGGCATCCAAAATACCAACCTTAAATCCTACTCTTTGCAAAAGAACAGCAAGCATAGAGGTAACGAGCGATTTACCAACGCCGCCCTTGCCGCTGACAATTCCAACAACGTGCTTTACATCGCTGAGCGCGTTTGCGGGAATCAACAAGCTTTGAGGCTGTTGACGGGAACCGCAATTGCTGGAGCAACTGGAGCAATCATGCGTACATTCAGACATTTTTTATATCCTTCTTTCTCTTGAAATCATACAAGCAATATTATACACCCTTTTTGCAAAAAAACAAGTCTTTTTTTACAAAATAAATGGTGTTTTTTTATTGGGAAAGCACTTCGATGTGCGAACGGTAATACTGTTCTTGAAAATGCACCGCCGCGGCGATTTCTTCCTTTGTGAAAATCACGCCCTGAGGCACCCCCACCAACTTATCTTCCACATCGTTTTCGCGATGCACAATGGCAATGATGTGCGCATCAAACTCGTTTACGGATACATCTACGCCCAAAAGATAAACGTCCATCTCCTCTCCATCACCGCCAAGCACACCGGGAATATAGCCGTAGTTGATGGGATAGGTAAGCGCATAGGTTTCTTTTTTATGCACGTATCCGATAGGGCGGTCAATGCCTATGCGCACGACCTTGCCAAGGAAAGAGCGCGCAAGTTCTTTTCTTTCATCCATTGTCATAAACGCATCCCTCCCCTTTTATCATTTGCATAGTTTTCTTCTCCAATCATTATAGTACAGTTTGGTAAAAAAGTCAAGATATTGCCTCAAAAATTAAAATTTGTGAGCTTATCG
>JAFYRH010000175.1 GCA_017559555.1 Clostridia bacterium | reverse complement strand
TCCTGTCTCACGGCGAACACCCGTTGCATCGATCATAACAATAATGGTGAGAACAGCGGAGATTGCAAAAATGGAAGAATTAAATCCTTCTCCAATAGCACAAGCGGTAGAAAGCGCCGCAACAGTAGCGGTGTGAGAACTAGGCATGCCACCTGTGCCAAACAACAGTGCCTTTAAAGTAAACCGTTGGTTTTTGAAAAATCCGGTAAAGATTTTTAAAATTTGAGCCAAAAGCCACGCGGATACCGCCGAAATGAGATAGTAGTTTGTAATTAAATCTTGCATACTGTTTTCCCTCTCTTTTTATTTGTCGCGTACAAGGAGCCACTGCGCCAGCGAGACAAGCGCATCTGAATCGGGATACCTTTTGATAGCCGAAACAGCCTCTCGCGTCAACTGCTCGGCATAGAAGCGCGCTTCCTCAATGGAATAGAAATTGAGGAACGTGTTCCTTTTGTGTTTTTTGTCTCCGCCAACGCTTTTGCCAAGTTGCTCTTCGGTTGCGGTGGCATCGAGAATATCATCAATGATTTGGAAAACCAAACCAATGTTTTCGGAATAGGTTACGACATCCACCATAGCAGGGTTATCAAAACGAATACCTGCGGCAAGTGCCCCTAACACACAGGATGCACCGATGAGTGCTCCTGTTTTGAGAGAATGTAGTTTGAGGAGAGCCTCGAGACTAAGTTCTCTGCCCTCGTTCTCCACATCCATAGTTTGACCGCCAATCATACCGTATCTTCCGGCACAGCCTGCAAGGTATGCAACCGCCATAGCCGAAATTTCGGGACCTGCTTCCACGTTGGTAGCGGCAGCTTCAAAGGCACCTGTCAGGAGTGAATCTCCTGCCAAAACCGCCATTCCCTCACCAAACACCTTATGGTTAGAGGGTTTGCCACGGCGAAAATCGTCGTTATCCATACACGGAAGATCGTCATGAATGAGCGAATAGGTGTGAATCATTTCAACCGCACAAGCAAACGGCAATGCGGCAGCCTCATCACCACCGAACAAACGGCAAAACTCAATGGTAAGCATGGGGCGAATACGCTTGCCACCTGCAAAAAGACTGTATCGCTCTGCATCCAAAAGGATTTGAATATCCGAATCATCTGCGTAATATCCACGGAGCGCATCCTCGGTTAAGGTTGCGTTACGGTGCATCAAAAGTTCAAGAGCTTCGTTTATCATGCCTTATCTCCTCTGCCTTCAAAATCGGCAAGAGCAATACCATCCTCGCGCATTTGCAAAACCTTTACGCTTTGCTCGGCAGTTTCTAATTTTTGTGTGCAAAGGCGAATCAAAGAAACGCCCTCTTCATAAAGCTTGAGAGATTCATCCAAGCCCTCTGCACCGGATTCCAAAATTCGCGTTATCTCTTCCAGGCGTTCCATTGCCGCCTCAAAGGTTATGGTCTTTTTTGTCATTATTGTATATCCTTTCGTTGCGATACCGTTGCACGAACAGAACCGTCCGCCATTCGGATATCCAGCGTATCATTATCATTTATTTGTTTTACACTCGTAACTGATACACCGTCACGGCTGACAGTTGCATATCCGCGCGAGAGAATCGACAACGGATTGAGTGCTTGTAATTTTCCTGCCACCGAAGCTGTATTTTGCTTTTTTTGCAAAATTGCTTGCACAACCGCGCGATTCAAATCCGCATCGCATTCATCCAAACGAATACGGAAACGATCCAGCATCTGCTCAGGTCGACTAAAGACACGAGATGCACTCAACTGCGCCAAAACTCTTCTTTCCTGTGCAATCCGCTTTTGCAAAGACGTCTGCAAACCCACTTGCACAGATAAAAACGAGCGCAATAGTTCTCCTTTGTCGGGAACAGCGATCTCTGCCGCAGCAGAAGGTGTAGGCGCACGTCGGTCTGCTACAAAATCGCAAATGGTAAAGTCACTTTCGTGCCCCACCGCAGAAATAACGGGAACCGAGCAAGATGCCACAGCACGTGCCAAATATTCATCGTTGAAAGCCCAAAGGTCCTCGGCAGATCCACCGCCACGACCAATGATAACAACATCAACAAGTCCCGTTATGGAGAAAAACTCAATGCCCGAAATAAGTTGCGCGGGCGCTTGTGTTCCCTGCACCTCGCTTGGATAAAGGATCATCTCCGCCATCGGAAATCTTCTGCCAAGCACATGGATGATATCGTGTACAGCCGCGCCTGACGGTGAGGTAATAACGCCGATTCGTTTTGGCATTGGTGGAAGCGGGCGTTTACGTGCTTCGTCAAATAATCCCTCTGCCGCAAGCTTACGTTTGAGTTGTTCAAACCGCATTGCCAACGAACCTGCACCGTCGGGTTGCAAATCATCTACATAGAGTTGATACTGTCCGCTTGTTTCATACACCGAAACACGCCCGTGGGCTATGACACGCATACCGTCCTCCGGCAAAAACGCCAAACGAGAAAAGTAGGAACGGAACATAACCGACTTGAGTTGTCCGGCATCATCCTTGAGCGTAAAATAAGCGTGTCCCGATGAATAGAGCTTAAAGTTGGATATTTCACCGCGCACAAATACATTCGACAAAACGCGGTCCCCCTCAATG
>JAFYRH010000174.1 GCA_017559555.1 Clostridia bacterium | reverse complement strand
TTATTGTTTTCTAATTTCCGCTTATTTTATAATTTACAAAAAATCCTGCTATTCTCTTTACTATTGCCATTTTCTGTGGTATAATAAGGCAAACACCCCTTTTGAGAGGATAAAAACATGAAAAAACCGATTACAACCCTCTTTCTTTTAACATCTGTGGACGGAAAAATCAGCACGGGCGCGTGCGACGATTTGGACGTCGACCGCGACCTGCCCCTCATCCCCGGCGTGCGTGAGGGCTTGCACCAGTACTACGAAATTGAACAAACCACCGACCTTTGGTCGCTCAATTCGGGGCGTGTTATGGCGAAAATCGGCGCGAATATGCGAGAAATGCCCGAAAAATCCCCCGTTTCCTTTGTTATCATCGACAATTCTCACCTAACCAAGCACGGTGTGCGCTTCATGTGCGCGTGGGCAAAACATTTTGTGCTCGTCACCACCAACCCAAGTCACCCTGCATTCTCGGTCAAAGCCGAAAATTTACACGTCATCAAGCAAGAGACACTTTCCCTTTCCTCGATGCTCGAAACACTCTATGCCGATTTTGGTTGCGACCGCATCACCGTTCAAAGCGGTGGTACGCTCAATTCGCTCTTCTTGCGCGAAGGACTTCTTGATTTTGTGGACATCGTCATGGCTCCCGTCCTCATCGGTGGCAAGGACACATCCACCCTCATCGATGGCAAGTCCTTTATGACAAGAGAAGAACTTTTGGGACTTGGCGTGCTCAAATTGCAGGAATGCACCGTTTTGTCAGATTCTTATCTTCGTTTGCGCTATGAAGTTATCAATAAATGATTTTTGAAAAAGGAGAACACACATGAAAAACTACAACACCTTTGGCGTTATGATCGATATGTCGCGCAATGCCGTTATGAGCATTGACGGTTTGAAGCGTTTCTTCCCACTCCTGAAAAAGATGGGATACAACTGCGTATTCCTTTACACCGAGGACACCTATGAGGTGGACGGTGAACCCTATTTCGGCTATATGAGAGGTCGCTACTCCAAGGCAGAACTCAAAGAAATTGACGATCTTGGTGCTTCGATGGGCATTGAAGTCATTCCTTGCATTCAAACCTTGGCACACCTCACAGCAGCCACACGTTGGGGCAAGTTCCCCACCGATATGGGTGACGTACTGCTCACAGATGACGAGCGTTCTTATGAGTTCATAGACCATATGTTCTCCTCGCTTTCCGAATGCTTCCGCTCCAAGCGCATCCACATCGGTATGGATGAAGCATTCAATCTCGGTCGCGGCAAGCACCTTGACCTTCACGGCTACGAGCCCGTGAACACCATCATCAAGCGCCACCTCGCTCGCGTATGCGACATTGCAAAAAAATACGACTACGAGGTTATGATTTGGTCGGACATGTTCTTCCGCTCTTGGAACAACGGTAAATACGTCATTCCCCAGTGTGAAATTCCCAAAGAAGTTGTCGAGGCTCTTCCCTCTGATGTCATTCCCGTATTTTGGGAATATTGGCACACCAAGGAACAAGACTATGCCGATATGTTTGAAAACCACAAACAACTCTCAAAAAATACTTGGTTTGCAGGCGGCGCGTGGAGCTGGATCGGCATTGTTCCCAGCAACCGCTACACCCTCAAAACCATGCTCCCTGCTCTTGATGCCTGCCGTGCGAAGAAGGTGAAGAACGTCTTCTTTACCATGTGGGGCGACAATGGCGGTGAGTGCTCGCACTTCTCGCAACTGCCCTCTCTCTTCTATCTTGCGGAATACGCAAAGGGCAACACTGATGAAGGACTGATCAAGGCAAAATTCCAAAGAATGTTTGGCATCGACTATGACGAGTTCATGGAAATCGATATGCCAAACCACATTGTGGAATACACAAGCTACCCCAAAAATCCTGCAAAGTATATGCTCCTTTCCGACTACTTCAACGACTTCCTCGATTATAGTGTAAGCCTTGGAGCAGGCGCCAAGTTTGGTGAGATCTCCAAAAAATTGAGTGCCACCGCCAAGAAAACACGCCGCTACGGTTATGTATTTGATTCCATTGCAAAACTTTGCGACGTATTGGAAATCAAATACGAGCTGGGTCTGCGCACCCGTCGTGCATACGAAGCAGGCGACAAGGACGCTCTGCGCGAAATGGCAGAAAAGGACTATCCCGAGGTTATCAAGCGCCTCAACATCTTTGTAAAAGCCTTTGAAAAGCAATGGATGACAGACAACAAGCCTCACGGCTTTGAAGTACAAGACAGACGCATTGGCGGCGTTATTCGCCGCACCGAAGCTTGCCGCGCACGCATTCTTGCCTATGTAAACGGCAAAATTGACCGCATTGAAGAACTCGAAGAAAAACTCCTTCCCTTTGGCGGCGGTGAAGCAGGCATGAGCCTTTCCTTTAACTACGCACAAAATGCTTCGGCAGTCAATTTAAGTTAATAACAATCATTACTAGCCAGCGGCGGGGGTCGCTGGCTTTTGCTATGCAAAAGCGATTCGCATAACACAAAAGCCTTCCCCTTGAGGGGAAGGTGGCGAGCGAAGCGAGACGGATGAGGTGTAGGATGCGCAGCATCCGTTAAGAACACTCGCGTCCAAACGCCGCCTATGGCGGCTACACCTCATCAGTCACCTCTCGGTGACAGCT
>JAFYRH010000173.1 GCA_017559555.1 Clostridia bacterium | reverse complement strand
ATACAACACCTTATGTTGATGCTATACAATGCTTTTGCATTGATGATATCCACGGCATTGTCGTGATTGGCTTCGCCGCTCCCCCTGAAAGACCTCGCGGTCTTTCTTTCCGGTGCCCAGTCGCCGTCCCCCGAGGGGGATAGTAAGAAAGCAGACCTTTTGGTCTGCCTTCTTTTTTTCTCAATCGCAAAGCTTAACAAGGTCTGCGATATCAAAGGTTCTGTATTTGATGTCTCGGTAGAGGTTAAGTTCGGGGCCCGACTCCCACGCGCAGAGGAGCTTGCCCTCTTTTGTGGCGCAGAGTGCAGAGTATGCGGAAAAGATTCCCTTATCGGATACCTGCTTGATGGCTTTGTAGGTCTTTCCGCCATCGCTCGAAGCATAAAGCATCAGCGCTTCGCGCGCGCCCCAATGTTGCGGTGTGCCGGTGCGGAAAAAGTCTGTGGGTCCGCCAAGCTCGCCCGTGGGAGAGGTTAGGAAGATATATTCCTTGCCATCTACCTCGGCAAGAGCAAAGCCCGCGTGACATAAGGGATCGTAAAGGGTATCCACAACGGCACTTTCTTCAAGCGTGTCGCCGCCGTCGCGGCTGAATGATTGAATGCGTTTGTTTGCGGGAAAACCGCTTTGATTGCGGCAGTTGTAAACGATGGTGCCGTCTTTGAGTTCGACCACAACGCTCTCGCTTGAACCAAGATAGTTTTCAAGAGCTCCCACTCTCCAAGTTTTTCCAAAATTATCCGAAACGATGATATGTGCTCGAAATTCGTTCTTTCCGTTATTTAGGCTTGCATCGTTGCAAGGGACAACAAGTCTGCCGTTGAGGCGAGTATCTTTTTGTTTAGAAAGTTGAATGCCCACACCGGGGGAGGGGCAGTGTTGAATGGTCCAATTGGCAGGCGTATTTTTGATGGTGATCTCGCGATAGTCTCCCCACGTAAGACCACCGTCGGTGCTCTTGTTTAGCCAAAAACGCTCATACGTGTGACCTAAAATTTGATCATCCTCAGCAAGCAGGCGGTCCTCTTCATATCCGGGCTTCCAATGTCTTGTGCGTGCAATGAGGATGAGCGTGTCGTGCAGTTTGTCATAAACGGGGGTGCCGCCCTCGCAAGGCGCGCCCTCATAAGTGAGGAGTTGTATCTCTCCCCAAGTTTTTCCACCGTCGCGCGAGCGCATCATAGCGGTGCAACTGATCGCCTCGTCTTTTTGGGAGCCGAATTTCATAACGAAAAAGTAGAGAAGCGTTCCGTCATTGAGTTCGACAAAGTTGGGGCCGCGTACCGCAAAAGGGGTCAGCTCCCTTGAAAGCTCGCCGTGCATGTCGGGAATGCGCATTTTTATGCCGTTTGGGGTAATGGTTTCAAATGTCATATAGGCCTCCTGAAAAAACGTTTTTAAAACACACAAAGCATCTTTTTTCTTATTATAACACAAAAACCGCAGGAAAGCAACCTGCGGTTTTGTTTTTGAAAAATTACAGAATAACCGTCACAATAGAGTGCGGTTGCATAACGAGTTTGGTGCAAACGTCGTTGTGTCTGATGACTGCGGGGAGTTCTCTGTGAGAGGTGCTCATCATAACGAGGACGATGCTGCCGTCGGGGTTTTTGAACGCCACGGTGTAGATGTTTTCGCAGTATCTTGTGGTAGCAATTCTTTTGGCTCCGCGTTGAACGAACTTGGAGAAGTGACCGATGTAGTAGTAAATGGGAGTGAAAACAAGCTCCTTTGTTTCGGTATTATAGAGAATGGGCGCGTGGCAGCCGGCTGCCTTATCCTCAAATACGATGCCTGCAACGGCGGTGGTGCCTGCGGAACGGTTGTGGAAAGGTCCGCCTTTTTCGCTCAGGAGCAGGTTCCAATCACACAGACCTGCGGTGAAGTTGTTGAAGTCGCCAACGAGCTCTTTGCCGTATCTTTCAGCAAGGCTGATGGGGTCTTCGTTAATGGAGCCGCAGTTTTCGGTGCTGAGCAGAACCTTGCCGTACTTTTCGTGCACGAGTCTCATACCTTCAAAGTGGTTGCCCGAATACCAGTGGTGACCAACCGCCCAAACGCGATCCTCAACTGCTTTCGAAGCGAAAATCTTCTTGGTACGGTCATAAACGCGTTCTTTGTTGTGGTCCCAAATGATGATTTTGATGTCGGAAAGACCCTCTTCATCGAGGACGGGGGAGAGATATTTTTCGATGAATTCGCGTTCATCGTCGGGGGAGTAGTAGCAGCTCTCCCAAGATTGCTTTGCGATGGGTTCGTTTTGAATGGAGATAGCAGAAATGGTGATGCCTTCCTCTGCCATTGCCTTGATGTACTTGGCGTAATATCTTGCCCAACACTCCTTATATTCCTCTTTGAGGGAACCGCCGCGGAAGACGCTTTCGTTGTCCTTCATAAATGCAGGGGGGCTCCAAGGGGAAGCGAAGAGGATCAGTTCTTCGTCTTGGCAGTAGGGGAGGGCGTCCTTAATAAAGGGAATGATGTATTTTCTGTCGCGCTCGAGCGAGAAGGTTTTCAGTTCCTTGTCGCCGTTCTCAATGTAGGAGTAAACGTCGAGCGAGAAGTCGCAGGAGTTGATGTGGGTTCTGCCAAAGTTATAGCCGATACCGTTTTCGCGAGAGAAATAACGTTCCATAAAGAGCTTCTTTTGTTCATCGGTGAGTTGCGCATAATTGTAAGCCGACGACTCGGTGAACGCGCCGCCAAAGCCCACGATGCTTTGATATTCAAATTCGTCAAAGACGTTGATAACCGCCATTTCGGTGCCTGCGCGCACGTTACCTGTTTCAACGGTGGATTCTTGAAAATAAAGATTCTCCGACGGAACGGATGTAAAAACTTTCATACGTTAGCTCCTTTTGCGGTTGTTTTTTGATATATTCATATTATCATAGAAAGAAGAAAAAGTCAAGATAAATGGGGAAATTTGTTGTGATGTTGTAAATGTTTGTGCCATCCTCTATCCGTTCAGGATGACATACAGAGGTTTTGCTTATTGGTATGTGTTAGATGCAGGCGGGGCGTCGAGGACGTCGCCCCCTACAAAAGTTGTTTTCAATCAATCGCGAAAATCAATTTGCATTTTTGCAAAACCAAAAAACGCGTGAAATGTTTGATTT
>JAFYRH010000172.1 GCA_017559555.1 Clostridia bacterium | reverse complement strand
TGGTAACCCTCTCCGAAGACGGTGACTACGATGAAAAGATCATTCTCGACCACAGTGCCGACGAGATTACCACTCCCGAGGCTGACGAACTCATTAAAGCATTGGAAGCAGAGCTTGGAAATGATTACCGTCACTTCTACACCGGTGTTAGCTATCGCCACTGCCTGCTTTGGAAAAACGGCGACGATAAGTATCCTTTTATGCGTCCTCACGATATTCTCGGCAAACAAATTAAGGAATATCTCCCAAAAGCAGAAAATGGCGGTGCGGAATTTTATGAGTTGATGCGCAAAAGCTATGATATTCTCAATCATCACCCCGTTAACGAAGCAAGACGCGCACGCGGTCTCAAGCCCGCAAACTCCGCTTGGCTTTGGAGCCCCGGCAAAAAGCCGCAACTCCCCAACTTTAAAGAAAAATGGGGACTTGATGCCGCAGTCATCTCCGCGGTTGACCTCATCAAAGGCATTGGTATTTGCGCAGGTATGAAATCTATCGACGTTGAAGGTGCTACCGGCAACGTACACACCAACTACCAAGGAAAAGCACAAGCCGCCATCAAAGCGTTTGCGGACGGCTATGATTACGTCTATATTCACGTAGAAGCTCCCGATGAATGCGGTCACAGAGCAGAGACCGAAAACAAGGTTCTCTCTATCGAGAAAATCGATTCTGAGATTTTGGCTCCCGTGCTTTCCTACCTACAAAGCTGTGGTGAGGACCATCGCATTATGGTGCTCCCCGACCATCCCACTCCCATCTTTATGCGCACACACACCTCTGATCCCGTTCCCTTTTTCATTTACGATTCCACAAAAGATATCGCAGGTGTATCGACCTTTGACGAAGATCATGCAACTGCCACCGGCTACTACGTTGCGGACGGCTATCGTTTGATGGAACTCTTAACAAAATAATTTGTGAAAGGACTTTGCAATGAATAACGAGCTGGAACAACAATCTGTTCCCACAAAAAAAGAAGAACGCGGCGGTTTTCTGTTTGACGCACTCGAAATGTTTGTGTGGTCGCTTGCCATCCTCCTCTTGCTTTTCACATTCGTACTGCGTCTTTGTCGCGTAGATGGCTCATCTATGGAAAATACGCTTTTCCACGGTGAAAATTTGTTACTTTACAGTTTTTTATACGAGCCCGAACAGGATGATATCATCGTCTTTCACCTCACCGGAGAAGATAACGGTCTTGAAAAGATGCTTGTCAAGCGCGTTATTGCTACCGGCGGTCAAACGGTAAATATTGATTTTCAAAACAATACGATTACCGTTGACGGTGAAATTTACAAGGATGAACACGCGGTTTTAAAGAACAGCTCCGATATGATTGTAGATCGATATCTCAATCTGCGCCCGAATTGGAATTATGATGCTCAAAATGACACAATGACTGTTACCGTTCCCGAAGGTCATTTGTTTGTTTTGGGAGACAACCGCAATTTTTCACGCGACAGTCGCGATTCAAGCATTATGTTTGTTGACCAGCGTTGCGTTTTGGGTAAGGTTATTTTACGTCTTTCCCCTTTTACCGTATTTTCTTAACCTTTAACTTTGAATTTTTAACGAAAGCGAGGTGCACTCGATGCCTTCGGAACAAATACAATGGTTTCCCGGACATATGGCCAAAACGCGCCGTATGATCTCCGAAAACCTCAAAAACGTTGATATTATTATTGAAATTCTCGATGCGCGTATTCCCTTTTCTTCGCGCAATCCCGAAATCAAGCGCTTAACTGAAGGAAAACCGACCTTGGTTCTCCTCAACAAAGCATCTCTTGCCGACCCCAACCAAAACGCACTTTGGATGAAGCGTTACACCAACGAAAACACCAAGTGCATTCTTACCGATTGCGTAACCGGCGAGGGCTTAAACAAAATGGAAGGTGCAATTAAAGAAATTCTTGCCGATAAGCTCCGTCGTTACGAAGAAAAAGGTATGATGGGGCGCCGCGTGCGCGCAATGGTTTTGGGAGTGCCGAACGTAGGCAAATCTTCACTTATCAACCGCATTTGCGGCAACAAGAAAGCAAAAGTGGAAGATCGCCCCGGCGTTACCGTTGACAAGCAATGGGTACCCACCAAAATCGGTGTTGACCTTTTGGATATGCCCGGTATTCTTTGGCCCAAGTTTGAAGAGCGCCGCGTTGGCGAAAATCTTGCCCTAACGGGTGCTATCAAGGATTCTATTCTTGACATCGAAGCTCTCGCTACGGTTCTTTGCAAGAGAATGCGTCTGCTCTATCCCCAAATGCTGAGCGAACGCTACAAGCTTGGTGACATGTCGCAATATGAGGAGCTTTCCGACTACGATCTCTTCCTCACTATCGGTAAAAAACGCGGATTTTTGATTAGTGGCGGTGAAATCAACACCGAACGCACCGCTATTATGCTGCTTGATGAATTCCGTGCTTGCAAGCTCGGTCGCATTACTCTCGACCGTTACTCCAAGGAGGAGCTTCATGCTTGATTATGCAATAGAAAACCAATTACACGAAGAAGGATACGCCACGGTTTGCGGTGTTGACGAAGCCGGTCGCGGTCCTCTTTGCGGTCCTGTGTTTGCGGCAGCTTGTATTCTGCCCGACGGACTGATTTTAGAAGGTCTTAACGACTCAAAAAAACTCACTCCCAAAAAGCGCGACAAGCTCTTTGACCTCATTTGCGAAAATGCAATTGCATATTGCATTGCTTCGGCAAGCGTTGAAGAAATTGATGAGTTTAATATTTTGGAAGCTGACCTTTTAGCAATGCGCCGCGCTATTGATGGGCTTTCCGTCAAAGCGGATTTTGCTTTAATTGATGGCAATATTGCCAAAGGATTCCAAATTCCCGCACGTGCCATCATTGGTGGAGATGCCAAAAGCCCCAGCATTGCGGCAGCATCTATTCTTGCTAAGGTTGCGCGTGATAGAGACTGCATTATGTTGGATGCGCAATATCCGCAATACGGTATTGCCAAGCACAAAGGCTACGGCACAAAGCAACATATGGATGCTTTGCGTACATATGGACCTTCCCCCATTCATCGCAAACAATTCATTCGTTTTTTAGATAAAGATGCAAACAACTGAAAGCACAAAACAAATAGGAGATTTTGGCGAGCGAATAGCTGTGCGCTATTTGCGTTTACGCGGATATACTGTTAAAGAGCGCAATTGGCGTTCAGGCCATGCAGAGATCGATATTATTGCCGCCAATCTCTCGTCAATTGCCTTTGTAGAGGTCAAAACACGCACGTACACACAAGATAACATTGATCTCGCACCGCCTCCGGGCAATGCTGTCAGGAGCGATAAACAGCGCCTTACACGCCAAGCCGCAAAAGATTACCTATGGAAACACCCAACCAAAAAACAACCTCGAATGGATGTTATTGAGGTATGGCTCGTGCGCAACGAAGCTACCAACAAAACGAAGGTTGCAAAAATCAATCACATCAAAGCCGCATACTAAAGGAGAAATTATGCCCCTTTCCCTTTTTGATTTGCACGCTGATACTGCGTGGGCGATGTATCAAACAAAAGAACCCCTAGGAAGCAATTCCCTTGCCGTTTCACTCGAAAAAGCAAAACGATATGCCCGATACATACAAGTACTGGCTCTTTGGACGTCGCCCGACTTGAATAACGAGGACGGTTATTTAAAACTTTTTGAAATGGTCAAAAATCTCAAAAATGACCCTTCGCTTACAAGTAGCAAAGCCGAACTTTGTTCTTCTTGCCCTGCACGAACTGCAGACAAAGCATCTCTACTTTTTTCGCTTGAAGATGCACGTATTTTAAATGGTCATATTGAGCGAGTAGAAGAAATCGCAAAGCTGGGCGTTCGAAGCATCATACCGCTTTGGGCTGGTGAAACTTGCATTGGCGGTTCGCCCGATACAAACGTCGGACTTACCGCGTTTGGAAAGCTCGCGGTAAAGAAAATGCTTGACGTAGGTATGGTACTCGATATTTCTCATGCATCCGTTCCGTCGAGTAACGATATTTTCGAGCTCTCTGCCGCATATTCCAAACCCGTTATTGCTTCCCACTCAAACGCGTACGCAGTTTGTCCCGTGAGTCGCAATCTACACGATTGGCAAATCGATGCCATTATCGCCTCAGACGGTATTATCGGTATCAATCTTTACCACGCTTTTTTAGAAAAAGACAAAAAAGCAACACTCGATAGTATTCTACACCACATCGAATATTTTCTTTCTCGTGGGGCCGAGAATGCCCTCGCACTTGGTTGCGATATGGACGGTGCGGATTTGCTTGAAGATATTCCGGATGTATCTTTCCTCAACCGTATTGCAGAGCATCTTTTGGCAAACGGCTATTCGCAAGAACTGGTAGACGCACTCTTTTTTGAAAATGCCTATCGCTTTGCGCAAAAACATTTTTAATCCTTTAGTTTATTTTAATTTTCACCCATAAATAGGAGACACAACAATGTTGTACAAAAGCACAAGAAGTCAAGCGGAAGCTACCTATAGCGCCGCACAAATCATTAAGCAAGGTCTTGCAGAGGATGGCGGTTTGTTCGTCCCCCAAGAGATTCCTGCGCTCTCTATGGCAGAAATCGAGGCTCTTTTCAAGGAGTCTTACCCTGTAAGAGCTGCAAAGATTCTTGCAAAATTCCTCACCGACTACACCTATGAGGAGCTTCTCGCCGATTGTGAAGCGGCATATAGCGAATCCTCGTTTGTTGGTGGCGCGGCACCTCTTGTCAACCTCTCTGAAAACAAAGAAATTCTCGAACTTTGGCACGGTCCTACCGCGGCTTTCAAAGATATGGCTCTGCAAATCATGCCTCGTCTTCTCTCTCGCGCTTTGGTTAAAACCGGTGAGGAACGCACTGCGCTGATTCTTGTTGCCACATCCGGCGACACCGGCAAAGCTGCTCTTGAGGGTTATAAGGATATTGAACGTATTAAAATTATGGTATTCTATCCCGTGGACGGTGTCAGCCACGTACAAAAGCTGCAAATGGCAACACAAACCGGTGATAACGTCAACGTTTGCGCAATTGAGGGCAACTTCGATGATGCTCAAACCGGCGTAAAGGTCATTTTTGGAGATGTCCAAATGGCAGAAAAGCTGAATGAGAACGGTTATTTCTTCTCTTCCGCCAACTCCATTAACTGGGGACGTCTTGCACCGCAAATCGTTTACTATGTATCCGCTTACTGCGATCTCCTCAATAAAGGCAGTCGCAAGCTTGGTGAACCTTTTAACGTTTGCGTTCCTACGGGCAACTTTGGTAACATTTTTGCCGCTTACATTGCAAAACTGATGGGGCTGCCGATCAACAAGCTGATCTGCGCTTCCAATGCAAACAATATTCTCACCGATTTCTTACGCACAGGCACCTATGACCGCAACCGCGATTTCTATTTGACGATGTCT
>JAFYRH010000171.1 GCA_017559555.1 Clostridia bacterium | reverse complement strand
AGTAAGCGCTTGCGGTCCTTTGGTGAGCATGATCATCACCTTTTTTGTAGGACTTTCGGTAGGCTCCGGTATTATGGTTTCTCACGCGGTGGGAGCCAAAGAGGAGCATAGAATCCAAAAAACAGTTCACACATCGGTCACCCTGGCAACCCTTTGCGGCATTCTTTTGGGGGTCCTCGGATTTGCTTTTGCACGTCCTTTGCTTGTTTTAATGGAGACGCCAGATGCGGTTATCGACCAAGCCGTTCTTTATATGCGCGCCTACTTTGTGGGCATTCCCGCGCAACTGATTTACAGCTACTGTGCCGCAATGCTGCAGGCAACAGGAGACAGTACACGCCCGCTCATCTTTTTGTCAACCTCGGGTGTTGTAAACGTTCTCCTTAATCTTGTTATGGTGCTCGGCTTTGGGCAGGGAGCGCTTGGTGTTGGTATTGCAACCGCCGCCGCACAATGGGTATCCTGCATTATGATTTTGGTCTATATGATGCGAACAAGCGGACTTTTAAAGCTCCGCATAAAACAGCTGACCCTTGAAAAAGAGACGCTGACCGAGGTTTTAAAGCTTGGTGTTCCTGCAGGTGTGCAGAACTCGATGTTCGCCATTGGCAACCTCGTTATGCAAGTGGCACTCAACTCCTTTAACAGTAGTGTTTACGTTTCGGGTAGCTCGATTGCTTCGAACGTTGGAGCCTATACACAATTGATCGTAGGCGGATATTGCACAGCGGCATACGTGTTCATCGGTCAAAATACGGGTGCCAAAAATATGGCGCGTATTCGCGAATGTATGAAGAAGAGTACAATTGCCATTTCTACCTTGGCGATCACGCTCAACGCAATTCTCAACCTTGTCAGTTTGCCGCTTTTGACCCTCTTTGCACCTGACAACCCCGAGGTTGTGGAGTTTGCAAGAATTAAGCTTGTTGTCAACAGTACCTTTTACATCATGGGGCACCTCGAAGGGCTCTACGGCAGTGCCATTCGTGCGCTTGGCAAATCGACACTCCCGATGATTGTGTCGGTGGCAGGCATTTGCGGTGTCCGCGTGCTTTGGATCAACACTATGTTCGTTTGGTTCCGCCACCCCTTAACAATCTTTTTTGCATACGGTGCTTCTTGGACGATCACCTTTATCGCGCAAGCCATCCTTTACCGTCGCGTACAAAAGCAGATGGGCGAGAAGTGGGAAGCAGAAAAGAATGCACTCCCCGAAGGGGAACTTAAAGAGGCGAGTGTATAAATACAAAAAGAACGGCACGGGTGTGTCGTTCTTTTTTGTTATTTATCCCTATAATACGCCACCGCAAGGTCGACGACCATACCGTAACTGCGAGTGCCTTGGGTGGCACCTTGGCTTTGGAGATATGCGTTGTTGGTCGCTTCGCTAATGTCGGCAATGGTGTTATCTTGGTATTTTTCAAAAAACTCGCTAAAAGCAATGCGCTCATAAATAATGTTGATGGGTTGCTTCATATAATTTTCTTTATAAAGCTCGTAATCT
>JAFYRH010000170.1 GCA_017559555.1 Clostridia bacterium | reverse complement strand
GTCTATTTTGCCGACATCTACGCGGCACGCGAGCAAAACACGTTTGGTGTCAGCTCCCGTGGGCTTGCCGAGTGCATTGGCAAATCTGCCGAATATTGCGGAAGCTTTGAGGACGTAGCCAAAGCGCTGACGCGCGATGCAAAAGAGGGCGACCTCGTAATTGTAATGGGTGCGGGGGACATTTATAAGATTTATGACCTTTTAGATTTACAAAAAGTTTGATACCTCTAAAAGTGAAGGAGAACAGTATGAAAAAAGCAATTTTTTCACCAACAAATATATTATTGCCCAAACAAAATTTTGAAGCTTGGTCGGTTATTGCCTGCGACCAGTTCACCTCCAACGAGGAGTATTGGCAATCGGTAAAGGAGGCGGCCGGGGAGAATCCCACCACGCTCAACCTCATCTATCCCGAGGTTTACCTCGGCAAGACCGATGCCGTGAAGATGACCGCAAATATCAACAACGCTATGCAAAAATACATGGCTGACGGCATCTTCCAAGAATACCCCAACGCGCTCATTTACGTAGAGCGCACACAACGTGACGGGCTTGTTCGCCCCGGCATCGTCGGTGCTGTCGATTTGGATGCTTACGATTATCACGAGGGTTCCACCTCGCGCGTTCGCGCTACTGAAAAAACCGTTCTTGAGCGCATTCCGCCCCGTGTGGAAATCCGCAAGAATGCCACACTTGAGTTGCCGCACATCCTTATGTTGATGGACGATAGGGCACGTGCTATTGTTGAACCGCTCTCTGCGCTTGCCGCAAGCGGCTCAATGCAAAAGCTATATGATTTTGACCTGATGCTGGATGGCGGACATCTTTGCGGTTATCTCATTCCCGAGGAATTGCATGAGGAAATTTGCCAAAAGATTGAAGCCTTGGGAGATTTGCACGGCGGTATTACGTTGGCAGTTGGTGACGGTAACCACTCTTTGGCAACCGCAAAGGCTTGCCGCGCTTTGAACGCGACTGAATGCAACCGTTACGCACTTTGCGAGATAATGAATATTCACAGTGAAGCACTTGTCTTTGAGCCTATCTTCCGCACGGTAGAGGGTATTGATGCAAATCAACTGTTGGTTGATTTTAAGGAGTATTTGGCACAATCCGAAAATCAAAACGCAGGCAACGCACCGCAAGAAATCACCTTTGTGTGTGGCACGCTTCGTGAGGTCGTTGTTGCAAACAAGCCTCCGCACGCATTGGCGGTTGGCACAGTTCAACAGTTCTTGGATGCGTATCTTGTCGACAAACCGAATGCCGTTATCGATTACATCCACGATGAAGAGGAGCTTTTGGCACTTACCGCCAACGGCAAAACAAGCGGATTCCTCTATGGCTGTATGGGCAAGAGCGATCTTTTCGATGCCATCGAAAAAGAGGGCGTTCTGCCTCGCAAAACCTTTTCTATGGGTTCTGCGCGCGACAAACGTTATTACACCGAAGCGAGAAAAATAGTTGAATAAGAGAGACTACGGGGGAACCTTTTTTGAGAAAAAGTTTCCCCCGTACCCCTTCCAAAAAACTCTCTAACAGAAATCACAAGAGAGAACTCCATAGCCACGGACAGACAGTCGGCGCAAGCGGAGCGCTTGCTTTTGCTACCGCGAACGGTCAGGCACCACCAAGACCCTGCCCGTTAAGAAAGTTGATTTGCGATTGATGGGATGATCTTCTCGACAATCTCCTAAAAACAAACGATTATAAACCAACAAACCTACCGTAGGTCATCCTGAGCGAAGTCGAAATTTTTCCGAGCGAGGAGCGAGGAAAAATCGCAAGGCGTAAGCCGCCGCGGGATCTCGCAACAAATCTCGGTGGCTTGCTGATGGGATGTTACATCGATACAGAAAGCCACCAAAACTCGTTTAGAGATCCCTTCGTCGCTGCCGCTCCTCGGTTTTGTATCGCTATTCGCTCAACAAAACTTCGACTACAAAATCGCACGCGATTTTTTCGCTCAGGATGACAGGATGACGGTTGTTTTGTATAATTGTAAAAAAACGTGCGATTCGTGAATCGCCCCTAAGATGAAGTTTATAATTTGCGGTAGGGGACGGCGCCTTCGACGTCCAAAAAGCAAACGATTACCGATAACAAAAACGACTCGCATAAAAGCAAAAGGCGGAGAGCCTCATTGGAGACTCTCCGCTTTTTTATGTTCTTTTAAGGAGTAACAGGAGTTTCGGATTCGGGGAGGGTACCCTCCAAAGCGCCCGTGCCGAGAGCAGCCATAAAGCTATAAAAGTCGCTATTGCTGAAATAGGTCTCGGGAAGAGTGCCGTCCCATTGCAGGATGTAGTAATAGAGCATCAAGGTGTGCAAGTCGTCATTATCAAGATTTTCGGGGTCTTTTGCAAGAATGTCGCGAATTTGACCGATAACGGCAGCATCCTTTTGACCTGCATATTCAGCAGCGTCTGCTTGAATTTTAACAACCTCTAATTCAGCCTCTGCGGCAATTTTAGCAACAGCTGCTTCTGCTTCCGCCTCAATTTTTGCACGCTCTGCGGCAGCAGCAGCCTCCATGTTCTTTTGTTCTTGCTCAATCTTGGCTTGTTTGCTCTTTTGTTCGGCTACTTGCTTTGCTTCAACGGCATCGGTAAAGGTATCGGAGAAGTCGAGGTCTTCGATTGATGCGTCAACAACAACCACGTTGTAGGCTGCCAATTGGGTAGTCAAAAGGGAACGAATATCGCCCGAGAGTTGGGAACGCATATTGAGGAGTTCTTCTGCGGTATATTTTGCAAATTCACTTTTCACAGCTTCCTGAATACGGGGCGATATGATGACGTCATAGTAGCCAATGCCGATTTCCTTATAGATAGTTTGCGCATTGCTTTTGGAAATTTGATAGTTGATGGTGTAGGTAACGCTAACCTCTTGAATATCAGAGGAGAAGCAGGAGAGCGGAACAGAAGCTTTTTGGTTTCTGTTATCCATATTGACGACCTCTTGCCAAGGAGCACAGAAGTGCACGCCTGCCTCATAGGTAACGTCTTCAACCTTACCAAAGGTGGTTACAATACCTGTGTGTCCTGTGGGAACGGTGCGTACACAGCTTACAACTGCGAGCAATATGCTAAGCACCAAAAGGGTAGTAGGGAGTATTCCGCGCAGGAGCGGTTTGCTTATCTTTTTAGCAGAGAAGATGGTTACCAGTGCGGCAACAAAAAGCAGAATGGCGAATACGAATAAAACAATCATTTTTATAATCTCCTTTCTTCCGATCTCTGTCGGTATGATTGTAAATATATAATATCACAACCATCAAATGCTGTCAAGTGATTTTGTAAAAACTTTTTGAGATTTACAATTCGTTTACAAATCCTACACTTTTTGGATAAATATAAGGGGGTAATACCGCGCCCCACAGGCAAAACCTGCCAGAATGGTCAAAACGCTTGACTTTTGTCGAAAAATGTGGTATGATATGTGGGTACGGCAAAATATATACATATATTTTGCAGTTTCCATTACTGAACGGAGGTACCGAATGAAAACCAAATTAGGATATACCGTTTCTGCGCTATTGTCTTTGTTTTTGTGTGCAGTTATGCTTTGCGGAGCGGTTCTTCCAACCGTG
>JAFYRH010000169.1 GCA_017559555.1 Clostridia bacterium | reverse complement strand
GGGTGAAAACGCGCGCGCACGGGGTGAAAAAGGGGTGAAAACGTAAAAAAGGCAAAAAAGAACGGCAAATTTGCGTTTTGCCGTTCTTTTTAAAAAAATCGATTATGAATTGAGCACGCGCGAGTAAAGCTCCTCGCGATTTGCCACGCCAAGCTTGGCGTAGAGGTTTCGCGTGTGCGTTTTGACTGTGTTTTCGGACAGATGAAGCTGCTCGGCAATATCCTTGCGCTTTTGATTTTTCAAAACCAATTCCAACACCTCGCGTTCGCGTTCAACAAGCCGCTCTCCCGTTTGCAACATAGCGAGCGCGCGTTCCATTTTCTCCTCTTCCGCCATTTGTGAAAGATCGTGATATTGCATAGGTTGCGGCTTTGAAATGATTTGCTTCAGCTCGTCAACGTGTATGTAGTCCTGCATCGTCCAATAGAGCAAAAGCAGAACAAGCTCAGAAAAAATATAGGTGACGGACAAAATTTCAAAATCGAAGGAAATGAATTTTTCAAATATCCAAACAAGAATGTTTCCGCACACTACCCCCGCCAACAAGCCTGCAAGCTTGGGTGAGCCCGCACGCTTTTGACGTACGGAAAGAATAATGGTTGCGATCATTACGGCAAAATACCCAAGCAGGTATATCAGATACGTAAAATGCAACGGGCCGTTGGTTTTGATAAATTTGACATTCTCGCCCGATGTATCAAGAGAAAGCTCACGATAATACCACGGCAAAAAAACGGATGTTGCAATTAAGCAAAACATTACTGTTGCAAGAGAAAGGCAAACAATAACGTGCCGTGGGTAAATGGAATAACCGCACAAACGAACAATTGTCAACCACATACACACAGACAAAAAAACACTACCGAGATATGCAATGTTGTTGCCTAGAATAGCAATCGGCAACGCGCGTGCCATCGAGAGCACAAAATACCCAAGATTGACAATAGCCACACAAATAAATAAAACACCCAGCCAAAACTCTTTGGGCTTAATTAAGAAAAAGTAGGCAATGAGCAAGCCTACAGCCAACGCTAACGTAATTCCGTATCCAATTGTCATAGGCTCACCTCCTCAAACCTTTTATAAAACTATTATAGCATACAAAAAGGAAATTTTCAAGTGGTTTTCACCATATTGTATCACAAACCTCCTCTATTCACAACAATTCCGCAAACAACTCCCTTTTCCCATTCGCAAACACCTCGAAACGCGATATAATGCATTCAGCATAACCGAAAACAATGTGTTCAACAAAAAAGATTTTCAATGCAATTCCAAAAAAGTTCTTGATTTGCATGCCTTTATATGCTTACCATAACATAAAAATGAGAAACATGATGAAAAAGATTATTTCCTTACTCTTGATTGCTATGATGTGTTTGTCATTTGTAGTGTGTGGTAATAGAATATATCTAATAGATAGTTCGCCCACAAAAAACAGCCCCACAAGTGTAGAAAACACCTGTGGGACGTGTATATTTTAAGCAAAATCAAAGGCTTTTTCTCCTTTTGTGAGAAGAGCCTCGTTTTTTGGAATTATTCGTATATGCGTGTAACAAGATCAATTCTGCCGCTTTCGGTAATCATATAAAAATCATCGGTAATTAAAACATCGTTGAAATAAATTTGGTAGTTATCCTTCACTTCTTCCCAAGAGAAATAATAAGGCGGATTCCAATAATACCAATTCATAAGATAGGTTTGCAGCATGGTTTCGATAACGCCTGCATCACCGTATCTTTGTTCTCCGTCTATATAAATCTCAATTTGGAGCAAATTTACGCCGAGATACTCCAAGCAAGTCAGGCATTGTCTGCTATCGTTCCATTCTTTATGCTCACACATTTTGCCACAGAAAACGCATTGCGAATTTCTCCACTCGGAGTGCCAGCACTCGGTTTTGCAGAAGAAGCAAGTACGAGTTCCCCATTCTGCCGATTCTTGCCATTCGTCATGAGAGCAGGTCGCTCCGCAGCTTGCACAATTGGGACCATTCCAAACATGGAGATGTGAAGAAAGTTCTGCATTCCACTCCACGGCATAGATGTAGTCACCG
>JAFYRH010000168.1 GCA_017559555.1 Clostridia bacterium | reverse complement strand
CGGGTTGCGCGGAGTAACGGATCTTTGCTTCTGCACGAATGGGAGCGGTCAATTTATCTGTAGCAATCAGATTGATCTCGTGAGCCGTGAGCGTGTTGCGGAAGAGATCTTCATTTTTGCCAAGCGTTACGGTGTTCTTTTGCATATCCTTGGAGCAAACGTAGGCAGGAGCACCGAGGGCGATTCCCAGCCCCTTGCGTTGTCCAACCGTGTAGCGGATGGCGCCTTTATGCTTGCCGAGAATGTGACCTGCAAGGTCGATAAAGTTGCCCGGTTTGGGCGTTTTTTTCGTTACGTGTTCAATAAAAGCGACATAATCACCATCGGGGATAAAGCAAATATCTTGACTATCCTTGCGATGTGCATTGCAAAGACCGTTTGCTTCGGCAATTTCACGCACCTCGGCTTTTGTCAATTCCCCAAGGGGAAGGAGCGTGCGAGAGAGCTGCTCTTGAGAGAGTTGCCAGAGCACGTAGGTTTGGTCTTTCGATTTATCGGTGGCACAAGTCAAAAGGCTTCTGCCGTTTGCATCCTTTGTGATGCGCGCATAGTGTCCCGTGGCGATCATATCACAGCCTTTTTCGATTGCGAGCGCGGCAAGACCACCAAATTTCATGGTTTTGTTGCATTGTACGCAAGGATTGGGCGTGCCGCCATTTTCGTAGGTGCGAATGAAATAATCGATAACTTCACGTCGAAATTCGCCCGAAAAATCGTGAACAGAGAAGGGGAAACCGAGGGCAACTGCTACGCGAGCGGCATCGGCTTCGGCATTTTTGTCAGCGCAGGGCGCGTTTGAAAGAATGTCCTCGGGGGAGAAGAGGCGCATCATGACACCGCGGCAATCATAACCCGCGTCGCGCAACAAAAGACCGCAAACGCTGCTATCTACGCCACCGCTCATAGCGACCAAAACGGTTTTTTTACTCATGGTTATTCCTCCCAACTGAATTGTGTCAACTCACCTGCAGTTTTCAAATCCTCAAAGTTGCCTTGACGTAAAATTTCATAAACGGCAATGGCTACCGAATTGGAAAGATTGAGCGAACGGAGTCCCTCACGCATGGGGAGTCGTACGCAACGGTCGGGGTTGTTGTAAAGCAAATCTTCGGGCAACCCTTTGGTTTCTTTGCCAAACATAATGTAAACGGGGTTAGGGTATTCAATTTCGGTGTAGAGGTGAGGCGCTTTGGTGCTGAAATAATAAACCTCTGCCTCGGGATTTTTGGCATAAAAGTCGTCAAGACCGTCATAGTAGGTGATGTCGAGCTGATGCCAATAGTCGAGCCCTGCGCGCTTGAGCTTGCGGTCATCAATGGCAAAACCCAAGGGGCGAATGAGGTGCAAAGCCGCACCCGTTGCGGCGCAGGTGCGCGCAATATTGCCCGTGTTTTGCGGAATTTCGGGCTCGTGGAGTACAATGTTGATTTTGGCCATAATGGAACCTTTCTTGGTTTCTTTTTTTACATCATAGCATATTTTTTTGCAATGTGCAAGCGATTTTTGTAAAATTTACAATATTATAATATATTTTCGCGCCAAAATGTAGTATAATAAATCTAACTATGTTTAATATCCGCGTGTCGCGCGCGTAGGCGCGACAGGAAAGGACACCCATTATGTCACTTATAACCAAAATTTTTGGCACTTACAGCCAACGTCAACTCAAAAAACTGAAAGTGATTGCCGACCAAGTCGATGCTCTTGCCGATACATATCGAGCAATGAGCAATGCCGAATTGCAGGGAATGACGCAAATATTCCGCGACCGTCTTGCCGCAGGAGAAACCTTGGACGATATTTTGCCCGAGGCTTTTGCCGCTATTCGCGAGGCAGACGACCGCGTACTCGGTAAACGCCCCTTCCGCGTGCAGGTGCTTGGCGGTATCGTTCTTCACCAAGGACGTATTGCCGAAATGAAAACCGGTGAGGGCAAAACGCTTGTGGCAACTCTCCCCGCATATCTTAACGCGCTTACAGGCAAGGGCGTTCATATCGTCACGGTCAACGACTACTTGGCTCGTGTCGGTGCCGACGAAATGGGACGTGTCTATGAGTTTATGGGTATGACCACCGGTCTTGTTGTGCACGACCAAGGTCCCGAGGAAAAGAAAGCTGCTTATGCCGCTGACATTACCTACGGTACGAACAACGAGTTCGGCTTTGACTATTTGCGCGATAATATGGTTATTTATAAGCAACAAATGGTTCAACGCGGTCACGTTTTTGCCATCGTAGACGAAGTGGACTCTATTCTCGTTGACGAAGCAAGAACACCTCTTATCATTTCGGGTATGGGCGAGACGGCTACCGACCTTTACGAACGTGCTGACCGTTTGGTTCGCTCTATGCGCCGACACGTTGTCAAAGAGATGGATGCCAAAGAGGATCAGGATAACATCGATGCCGACTACATCGTGCACGAGAAGAACAACAACGCTGTCTTGACTGCAAAGGGTGCTAAAAAGGCAGAGGAATTCTTTGGCGTTGAAAACTTTAACGATGCCGAAAACGCAACGCTTTCGCACCACGTTCAACAAGCAATCAAAGCACACGGCTGCATGCACCGCGACGTTGACTACGTTGTTAACGAGCAGGGCGTTATGATCGTTGATACCTTTACGGGACGTTTGATGCCCGGTCGTCGTTATTCCGACGGCTTGCACCAAGCAATCGAGGCAAAAGAGGGTGTACAGGTACAAAAAGAAAACAAAACGCTGGCGACCATCACCTTCCAGAACTATTTCCGTATGTACCGCAAGCTTTCGGGTATGACGGGTACGGCGCTGACCGAGGAAAACGAGTTCCGTGAGATCTACTCGCTTGACGTAGTCGAGATCCCCACCAATATGCCTATGATTCGTAAGGATCACAACGATGCCGTTTACCGCACAATCGAGGGCAAATATCAAGCCATTGTTGCACAAGTACGTGAGTGTCACGAAAAAGGACAGCCTGTGCTTGTCGGTACGGTTTCCATCGATAAATCCGAGGAGCTT
>JAFYRH010000167.1 GCA_017559555.1 Clostridia bacterium | reverse complement strand
CGCTTTGCACAGCAGGCAAGCCTTGGCGAATTTCAAGAATGCCGTTGACGTAACGGTCAAAGAACTTATCGCTCATTTCCTCATTCTCGTCAAGCACAAAACCCGAAGCCGCAAAATAGATTGCCACCGGAATGAACACGTCACTCAAGGGGAATTCATCCTCCGTGTCAACCGAGACCATATCCGTTTGAATTTCCCTAATTTCTAAATTGTTTGCTTGGCGGTATTGCTTATCAAGCCTTGCGTATTGCGTTACAAAATTCGCCAAAAGAAATTGACCGCGAAAAATATAATCTTCGGTTGCGCGTGAGATGAGAGTGTTCTCACACGTTGCCGCTAAGGCACCGTTTAAAACGTCATAGTAGGTCATCGCTTACCTCAAATCACGCATCAAGAATATTCAAATCAAGCAGTACGAATTCCTTGGGGTAAACAACCTTTGCACCGTAAAGATGCAATCCCTTTACTGCATCTGCAAAGCGAAGCTCGGGGCGGTATGCATCAATCTCAGAGAGTTGTTCGGCAAATGCAATGGCACGCTTGGTGCGCGCAAAGCACTTGTGCTCGTAACCGCTATCGCCTTCTACCTTTTCAACGTTGTTGGAAACAAAGATCTTGCAACCGCCGATTGCGCCAATGCAACCGGCTTCCATAACGGCAGTATTGTCGGTAGCAAGATTTACCTTTGCCTTGAGAATCAAACCTGCAATTTCGGGGCTGACCTCGATTACGATATCCTCGGGTTCTGCTACGTTATTGGCAAAAAGCTTGGTTCTTGCATCAATAATGGTATCAATGATGTTATCAACGGTTGTATCGTTGCATTTAATGGTGCTGCCTGCTTGCGCATGCATCGAATAGATGTAACGGTCTGCATCGTTAGCAAGTGCGCTTGCGGCATTTTTCATAGCCGCTTCCATCAACTTGGGAGTGGCTTGAGCACGGTCAATATCGTCAATTTGGAAATTGAAATATTTTGCTTGATCGATCTTAAGATCGCGTGCGTTATCGGAAAGGGTAGTGGGAGCATTCATATTTGCGTTTTTGGTGTATTCGGAAACCAAGACGTCACCAACTCCGCAAATGCGAACAGTATTACCTTTTTCTCGAATTTCACCTTCAAACTCACGGTTGCAGTTAGCAACGCCAATATACTTTTTGTCAAGCTCCTGATAAAGATTTTCGCTCCATACGGTGGGGATAAAATTTGTAATTGCCATAATATTTTTTCCTTTCTTTTTTTAAAATTAGTGCCATTTTTGCATTGAGCGCATAATTTTGGGCAAATTTGCGCGTACCTCCTCCGAGGTCATGGCGCGTACCTCGGCAGGGGAAAATTCAAAGTTTTCAGCGTTGTGAATAGCGCCCGAAGAGTGCGCACGGTTGCTTACATTGCTTTCGCCGGCGCTTTTGAGTGCGATCGCTTTCTTTTTTTCGGCAAGGGCGTATGCCGCGGCAAGAGAATTTCCTTTTTCTACATCCTGCCAAATTTCTTTGGGCAACGTTGAAACGGGAACATCCGGGTAAAGCTCGCAAAACTCGGCAAATTCCCGTCCGATACGTTCTTCTTGCTGTATACGGGCATCACGCAAGGAAAGCTCTTCTCGCAACTGCTTCAGTTCACTTCGCAGCTGTTCCAATTCGCCCTCTTGAGTTTGGGGATCAGGATTCTCGCTATCAAAATCAGGATTTGTGCGGGTATCTGCAAGAACGTCAAGAGCCTTTTCAATTCCTCCGTAGGAATCTTCTGTTTCGGGTTCTCCATCGCACGTGCCTTTCTCTGTCGCAATCTCCGTCTCCAAAGAATCGTGTGGCGAAAGCGAATCCGTCTCTGTATTTTCAAAAACAGAGTTTTCATCATTCATCAGTTGTAACTCCTTTCTTTTGGAATTTTTCCAACAAGCTATCACGGTTCACCAGCACGCCCTGTGGCAAAAGCTCAATGTATTCTGCCGCAGTAAGGTGCCCATCGTCTAAAAGCTTGTTTAGGGTGGCAACGGTTGCCGCAGGGGAATAGCGGTCAATACTGCCAATGTGAACGCTTGCGTTCAGCAACGCGTTTTTCAAAAGGGAATAATCGAAGGTTTCTGCGCTCACTTCGCCGTTTTTATTTATTACTTGAAGTAACCGTTCTTTTGGACAGTATGTGCAAAGCATATCTGCCCAAACAGATACGAGGTCTGCAATGCCGTGCGCAAAGTTTATACGCACGTGCTCCAAAGACATCGAAGAGGCAGTTTGCAGTTTTATAATTGCGCTGGTGTTGTTTGCACGTTCTTCGCCTAGGGCAGAGTCGGTAGCACCCATCATAGCCTTGGTGTTGTCGATAACGTCACTAATGAGGTCAAGGTATCCATCCTGCATTTTGCCAACACCTACAACCGAAACAGCATCTGCCATGCTGCCGCCACCGATGGCACCGATGGCTTCTCCAACCTCGTTAGACCATTCCGGAATACGTGTTTTATCATAAATGACCTTGGAAAACGCCGTGTTGCTCATATGCTTGAGAGCCATTGCATAGGCGGTGTTGATGCATTTTTGGTTAGCGATCATATCGCTGACCGATGCGGTTCCGTGAAAACAGTTTTTTGTGTTATGCCAATGAAAATAAGCAATGGGATAAAGACGCAAGCCTGTGTTTGCACGACGGATCAGACAGTTTTTGGTCGACTTTTCAAAAACGACTTCTCCGTTTTCACGGAAAAAGCGAATCAAGAACGTTGCTTTTTCCTCGCCGTTAAGCTCGCATTTACCAAGATCGGCACTGAACGTTCCCATGTTTTCTTCGTCGGCAACGATTTTTGCAACGTTTGCTTCGCTTACGCCTGCTGCAAGCGCCTCACGACGCAAGCTTTCCACGCTTGCCCTTCCTGCCAGCATAACGTACTTTTGACTTTGAATATCAGACGAATTGACGTCAGCCACAAACAAATTGGTAGAGTCGATCACGTCGGTGCGAATATCACCGTCAAAGTCGTGACCGTTTCGGTGATCAGGATCCCACCAACAGTAGAATACACCGTCACCCGAAACAGCCGCATCTAAGAGCGCCTTGTAAGAGAGAGATTGCATTTTGCTGTGCTTCCATCTCCAAGCAGCATTTCGATTGAGAACACTGATGCCGTGCGAGAGAGCATTGCGTGTTTGCTCGGAGTTGATAAAGGGGAGAGATTCGTCGGCGTAACAAATAGATATGTCGCCGCCGATAACGGATGCAACTTGAAAGTCTGTGATCCGTCGAATAAAATTAAAAACGGGGCGCGGGAGGTCGGCATTGGTGCCGTACCAATGATCGCCGCGGTAAAAACGCTCGTTGCGTCTTACCGTTTCATAGAGTCCTATGCGTTGCTTGTAGGCTTTGCCCGCCTCATAAGCGCGCCACGCGGTTTCGTGTGTTTGAGAAATAACAATTCCTCCTTTCTGTAATCGGTAGCCTTACGGCAGTGAATAAATATCGAGTCGATAAAACTCGGGTTGGTCGGTTGCTTCACTTGAGATAGTAAAGCGCAAAAAGCGGTAGCGGTGCGTGTGTATGCGCAAATCGTGCAACTGCGGTGAGGTTGCACCGGATGGGGAGGTAAGGGGATAAGTGATTTTTCCTTGCTCTGTTTCAAATAGAATTTCAGAGTTACTTTCGCCTGCCGAGGCATACAAAAGTGCACGCATCGAGCGTCTAACCGAATTGGGAGAGCCAAAATCGAGATATGCGCTTTTGTAATAGGCATCAATGGCAGACCCATTGTCGGTGGTGTTGGTGCGATCAAACAAGCAGAGATCGCTTCCTTTTGCAAATCCCCAGTTGCTTGCGGTTTTAAAAAAGAAGGATGCTTGGATTGCGCCAAATCGATACCATTCTTTGTTTTCTGTGTTCCACACCCAAACAGTACCCGTCGTGTCTGTTGGATCGCGCATCCAAACCTCACCGTCGGCATAATTGCGTATCAAATGTACGTTATCGGTAAATTCAGAGGAAAATTTATCATCAATTCCAATCGAAATACGTTCCAAAAAGAGATCCTCAGGGCGAGCAGGGGAAGCAGTAATGTTATAAATGCCCCCTTTCATAGCCGCCAAAATGCCGCTGTTATAGGGAATGGCGCCGTGACATGAGGCACATCCCATTTCACTCATCGCCAAGGCTACATGCATGCCGTCTTTTTCAAACGAAAGTTTCCAAATGTGGTTTGGGGTGAATACCAACAGTATTTCATATAAAGGGCAGATTGTGCGAATCGGATTTACAAAATCTCCCAAAATGAAGATGTCATCCGCACAAAAATAAAGGGGAGATACTTTGGGATAAAATACTTGGCAGGATGAAAGCATATTTCCGTCAACATCTCTGGCACAAAAGAGGTGACCGTCTGTGCCCCAAAGCATCAGCTGATTTTCGCCGTTGCGAGAATAGATATAGGACATTTGCGCTGTTAAAATCGCCTCCCGTATTTCTTCATTGAGCGATACGGTAAATCCCACTTCCACAATTACGGGGGCAACCGATGAGGTAAAGGTGATTTTGTTTGAATTGGGCGAAAAAGTATATTCTGTTGTTTTTTTGCCGTTCGCGTATACAACTTCTACCGAAGAAGCATAGTAGGGGAGCAGAAATACCTTTGTGTCATCGGAGTTGTAATAATTGACACGCATACGCGGCGTAATGAGGTTGATTTCCTCATTGATATCACCGTAGGCTTGCGGGTGCCATTGATAGCCGTAAAGGGGAACGTAAGGCTCAATCTCTACAAATTTGGAAGATGCGGGAATGTAAACTTGAATGCTTTCTCCGTCTAAAAGATATAGCGAATCTTTGTAAAGGCAGAAATGTACTGCTTCATCTCCGTCTTTTACACTGCCGGTATTGATCTCATTCATCGCATTTCCCGATAAACGGTAAACCGTTTCACCAACTACTACTAAAACGATAGAAAGACCATTAAGCACGCCCTCCCAATAACCGCGTACTTTTTTGCCGGATGCAAAGTGCTTTTTGCGTGTGTAACCCGACCGTACTCGCAAAACACCGTTTGGCAAAATTCGAAAATTGCACATATCCTCAGCACCGAGAGGCTCCAAGGGGGTGTGCTTTCCCAAACCGCCAAATTTGTGGGTGAGTGTTTGCAGGGCGGCTCGTTTAGATTGGATTCTTGCCATAAAATTGAAAACTCCTTTCATTTTGATCTGTCACAAAGAAAACCGTCTCTCGCCCGCTCTTAAAAGAGCGAGCGCTCTTTTTTAGCAAAACGAAAGGTGTTGTCAGGGCGAGGAGAGGAAATACTTTCTTTTGCGCGGCTCATCACAGCATAACGCAAGGCTTCCGGCGCGTGCGTTACGGCATGTGGCTCATCCGAGGCATCTTCGGGGCGCATTGTGTCGCAAAGCAAGGCAGGCATCGAGCGGCAAAGCTCGGTACACGCCGACGATATCCGAAGCACAGGTGCATCAGGGGCAGGTTGAAGATATTCACGCAGGAGTCTCCAACCGGGCACACGGCGGTTATCGGCGGCACACATCGGTGGCATGCCAAGTACCGATTGCATCACCTCAAAACCGCTTTTTCCGGTGTCTTGACGTCTGTTCCATAGGTCGGGGGAGGCAACCGCGTAACGCACGTTTCGCCCTTTACAAAGCCGTGCTACGTGCCGTGCCGCCTCGCTCAAAGTGAGGTTGGATTGGCAAAATTCGTCTACCGCAAAAAGATTTCCGGCATTGTCCACGCCCAAGAGGAGCGCCGCAAGCATATCAAAGCCGTAATCAAAGGCGACGAAATAATGCAATTCTGTTGGAACCTCGAAAGGGGAGCAGATGTGTACGTCGGGATCGAATTCCGAAAAGAATTGCCCTTCAAATACATCCCACCTACCGTAAAGCCATGCATCGCGTAATTTCTGCGGAAGGCTTTCCAACTGCCGAACATAGTCGGGGTCAGCCCGAAGCAGAATCGGGTTGTCATAAACCTGTGCCGAAATAAAGAGGTAATCGTCGGGGTTTTCATCCTCACGAAATTTCCGTTCGACAAAGAGTCTCTTCACCCAAGCGTGACCAATACCACCGGGGTTACAAGTCAAGTACATTCTGCGCGGTACGTCACGAGTGCCACGAAGGCAGGCCTTAAAAATAGAAAACTGATATTCGCTCAGCTGCGTAGCCTCATCAATGGCAATAATGTCGTACTCTTGACCTTGATAGCGCAAAACATCCCTTGTTGACGCGCAATACCCTAAAGCAATGCTGCTGCCGTTTGGGAGCGTAAGAATCTTATCTCCCTCACTGTAAGAGAGAAGTGTTCCGTACTCATCCAAAAGCGGGCGCACGTGATTGGCTTTTAGCTCGGCATAGGAGCGCCGAACCAAAAGGCACCGAATGCCGGGGTAGCAAAGGCAAAGCCCCATCAGCTTGCGCCGAAGAGCCCAAGACTTTCCACCGCCTCTCGCCCCACCGTAAGCCGTGTAACGGGCACGGGAAGCGAAAAATAACTTTTGCCGTTCGTTGGGAGTCCCGTGAATACGCAGAACACTCTCGCACGCTTCACTCACGCACCGTCCTCCAAAATGTCGTGCTCAAACACCAAGCGCATTTCTCCGCAGGATGCAGATGCCGGTTCCTCTTTTTCGTCGTATCCCAACCGTTTTTTGAGATAATAGGAAAGGAGCGACGGTGACGGTGAAGACATCAGAAGCTCGTCCTCAAGAGTCGTGCAAATGAGGTCGTAAAGTCGCGGGACCTCTGAGCACAGTTTTTGCAGGTGAGAAATACCGCAACCGAGAAAGCGGCAAAAGCCGGCAAGGTTTGCAAGTTTTCCACTTGCTTTTTTTGCATCCGCCTCAGGCGGCGGACGGCAAGACTTGACATAATCCTCCAAAAGAACCAAAAGGCGCTTTTGTCGAGCGGATGTATCAAGTGTTTTCGGCATTGTTTTAGCCATACAAATTGCATCACCTCCAATGTGTTCGGTTTTCCTTGTGACGCCCATATTGTACCGCCTATTTTTGTGCCAAAGAGTGACAATTTGTGCCACATTATGCCAAACAAAAAAAGCCCGTGAGTTTATCACAGGTACAAACGACAAGCGAAATAAAAAATCGGTTGCATTTCTTTACTGATGAATCCCAAAACAACTAAACGTTGTAAAAAACACCCATAAATAAACTTTGCGGTTCTTGAAATGGCAATAAATATTTGCTATAATGTAGTCAAGATAAGCGCTTATCAATTGAAACAAAGGTGGATTGAATATATGGAAATTAACTTAAAAGAAAAATTACGCTCATTGAGGCAGAAGAAAAATATTACTCAAGAAGCACTTGCCAATCATCTTGGAATCACTCCGCAATCCGTAGGGAAATGGGAACGCGGAGAAGGGTTCCCGGATATTACGCTGTTGCCCAAAATCGCGTTTTATTTTGATGTAACCGTTGATGAATTGCTCTGTGTCGATCAAGTAAGAATGGAAGAAGCAATTTCCGAATATCAGCGACAAAGTAAAATTTGTTATCAAAACGGAGATAATCAGAAAAATCTTGAAATTTGGGAAAAGGCATATTCCGAATTCCCAAATGATTGCCGCGTTATCGAAGGGCTTATGTATGCCATCAACAGAGATGCCGTGTATCCTTGCCCTAAGGCTGAAGCAGATCGCATTATTGCCCTAGGCGAAGAACTTTTGGCCAAGTCAACCGATGCAATGCAAAGAGAACTCGCTGTTCAACATTTGTGCTATACTTGTTATGACAAAGAAAAAGCTTTATACTATGCTAATATGGGTGGAAGTATCTATGCAACAAGGGAGGAAATGAAAGCTGTAGTTCTTGACGGTGAAGAAGGTGTTGTTGCTTGCCAAGAATGCATTGAAATTTTAATTCACAGTGCAGTAATGCGTGCTGCGTCGATGGTTTCAAAAACAAATTTTTCACCCGAAGAAAAGATTGAAGCATATACTTTTGCAATAGATATACTAAAGCGTTTGTTTTCCGACGATAACGTTGGTTTTTACGCAAACTATTTTTCACTTTACTATCATTATATTGCATTTCAATACGCCCAATTAAACGATAAGGAAAACGTACTGAGAAATCTTAAAGAAAGCGCGCGATACGCAATTAATGAAGCCAATCTGAAAGATATGGATTACACTGCTCCAATGGTGAATCGTTTGAAACACAAAAATCAAAACACTACCAAAAACTACAAGGGAAATGCTTGCAATTTACGCCTTGAAGGCTTGAAAAATAACGTGTTTAATTTTGTGCGCGATGAAGATGCATTCAAAGAAATCATCGCTGACCTCTCAAAACACGCCGAAAAAGATTAATGTTTTAACAACGTTCTTCAAATAGAAATATTTAGTGCGAAGTAGAGAGAAACAAAAGCCTCCCCTGTGTAAGGGGAGTCTTATATTTGTTTTCGTATTTCATAACAAAAAGCGCCCACGACATTTGTCGCAGACGCTTTTTTCTTATAGATTATTCTTTTTCAAATGTGTTTTTATAGCAATCAATAGCCTCTTGAATGATCTGTTCTGCCTTCTCTTTGCCAAAGAGTGACTTGACCGCCGTCTCCTTGTTCTCGAGCTGTTTGTAAACGCTGAAGAAGTGCATAATTTCATCAAAAATATGCGGTGGGAGATGGTCGATCG
>JAFYRH010000166.1 GCA_017559555.1 Clostridia bacterium | reverse complement strand
CGGGAGTAGTCTCTTCGGGAGTAGTTTCTTCGGGAGTGGTCTCCTCGGGAGTAGTTTCTTCGGGAGTGGTCTCCTCGGGAGTAGTTGTTTCTGGAGTAGTTTCTTCGGGAGTGGTCTCCTCGGGAGTAGTTGTTTCGGGAGTAGTTTCTTCAGGAGTAGTTTCTTCAGGAGTAGTTTCTTCAGGAGTAGTTTCTTCAGGAGTAGTTGCTTCGGGCGTCGTTCCCTCGGGAGTGGTGACGTTTTGTGTGGTTGTTTGCGGAGTTGTTTCCTCGGGTGTTTGTGTTCCCAAGCATGCCGATGCCGTGAGTATTACGGCGAGTAGCAAGCAACAGAGCAAAGAAAATCGAAGAGTCTTTTTCATTTTTGCATTTCTCCTTTTTTATATTAAAAATGATTTGCAGCTTCTACTTTCATAAGGAAAGCAGAGTACTAGGTTATGAGCACAGTATAGCACAAATACGGATGAATGTCAATACGATGCAACAAACAGTTTAATTACAGATAAAAAAAGCATAATGAGAGATAAAAGACCTCGCTAATCACAAGATTAGCAAGGTCTTTTTGTGCTTTGTTATCTCTTTTTCTTTCCTTGACCGCCTTTTTTAGCACCCGTTTTTTGGGTGGGGCGAGGAGCGGTTTTTGTGCCACGTGTAGCGTTTTTTGCGCCTTTTGCATCCTTTTTGCCGCTCTTTTGAGGGGCTTTTTGCGAGGCTTTTTGTGCGGATGTTGGCTTTTTGCCATCCTTGCCCGAGGAACGAGGAGCGTGTGTGTTCGCAGGGCGAACAAGACAATCGGGCGTGTGACCGATGAGGTCTGTGCGTCCTGCCTTTGTCAGCGCTTCGCGCACAAGGTCGGCATTTTGCGGACGGTTGTATTGGAGGAGCGCGCGTTGCAGTTGCTTTTCGTGGTAGTCGGTGGCAACGTAAACGTTCTTCATCGTCAAGGGGTTAATACCCGTGTAATACATGACCGTCGATGCCGTGCCGGGGGTGGGGTAGTAGTCCTGCACCTGCTCGGGCGCGTAGCCATTCTTTTTGAGACAAACGGCAAGCTCGATGGCATCCTTGAGCGTCGAGCCGGGGTGGCTGGACATCAAATAGGGAACGAGATATTGCTCTTTTCCAATCGCGTGAGTGATATCAAAGAACTTCTCGCGGAATTTTTCATAGACTTCAAAATTCGGTTTTCCCATACAAGAAAGCACCGCCGAGGAGCAATGCTCGGGCGCGACCTTGAGTTGACCGCTGACGTTATCCTTGACGAGCTTGCGGAAGAAGTCGTCATTTTTGTCTTCCATTAAATAGTCAAAACGAATACCACTGCGAATGAACACCTTTTTAACACGCGGAAGCTTTTCAACCTCTTCGATGAGGTGTTGATACTCGGTGTGGTCGACTTCAAGGTTGGGGCAGGGCTTGGGAGCGAGACACTTGCGAGAAGCGCACACGCCGTCCTTAAGTTGTTTTTTGCAAGCAGGGTAGCGGAAATTGGCAGTGGGACCGCCAACGTCGTGGATGTATCCCTTAAAATCGGGGAGCGCGGTGATCTTGCGCGCTTCTTCAATTACGCTCTGTTCGCTACGAGAACGCACGGTTCTGCCTTGGTGGAACGCGAGGGCACAGAAGTTGCAGCCGCCAAAGCAACCGCGGTTGTGGGTAATCGAAAATTTGACTTCCTCTATGCCGGGCACACCGCCTTTTTCTTTGTACGAGGGGTGATAATCGCGCATATAGGGCAGGGCGTAAACGCGGTCGAGCTCGTTTCTTTCAAGTGGAGGCATAGGCGGATTTTGTACAAGCATTTTTCCGTCATAAAGCTCGCAAATCGCGCGACCGTTGATGGAATCTTGGTTTTTATACTGTACGCCAAAAGCCTCGGCATACTTGCGCTTGTCATTTTTGAGTTCGTTATAATCAAAGGTTGCCGCCACCTCATAGTGGATGGCATCCTCGGGTTTGCAGAGGTAGACAGTTCCGCGCACGTCGCGGATTTTTTTGATGGGAACACCTCGCGCGAGAAGCTCTGCGATGCGCAAAAGGATGTTTTCTCCCATACCGTATGTCAAAATATCGGCGGTACTGTCGACGAGAATGGAACGGCGCACCTTGTTATCCCAATAGTCGTAATGGGCAAAGCGACGGAGTGAGGCTTCAAGACCGCCAATGATGATCGGCACGTCGCCATACGCTTCGCGGATGCGGTTGGAGTAGACGATAACGGCACGGTCGGGGCGTTTGCCCATCTCGCCACCGGGGGAATAGTAGTCAAAGCTGCGGCGCTTTTTGGAAGCGGTGTAATGCGCCACCATACTGTCGATATTGCCGGACGTTACGAGAAAACCGAGGCGCGGACGACCGTATTCACGAAAGGCATCACAGCTTTTATAATCGGGTTGCGAGAGGATAGCAACGCGATAGCCTGCGGCTTCGAGAACACGGGAGATGATAGAGACGCCAAAGGACGGATGATCGACGTAAGCGTCACCCGTAACGTAAACAAAATCAGGCTTGTCCCAACCGCGCGCGACCATATCCGCACGCGAAAGCGGTAAAAAGTTCATTGTGGTTCCTCTCTTAAAATTAGTGTCTTGTTGTGGAAAAAGTTTTGGTTTTGCAAAAATGGAGGACCGTCGAGGACGCCGATCCCTACAATGAATTTTTTATTTCACTGTAGGGGCGATTCACGAATCGCCCGTTTTTATTTGCGGGTATCGTTTATTTGGCGGGGCGTCGAGGACGTCGCCCCCTACAAAAGTTGTTTTGGAATCGCTCGTGCGAACAGATTTGCACTTTTTATAAAACAAAAACCGCGTGTTTCTTTTGATTTTTCGTAGGGGGCGGCGTGTCCGACCGCCGACCGAAGTCGAACTTTTGCGGGTTGAGCGTAAGCGAACAAGCAAAAGCGCGAGCCCTTAGGAGAAGCGGGATATGGCTACAAATCTTGGTGGCTTGTGGTTGGAATGTTACATTTGTGAAAGCAGGCCACCCAAACTCGCTGCCATATCCCTTCGTCGCGTTGCTCCTCGGTTTTGTATCGGATCGTCGCCGCGAGCGGCTCACTCCCTCAACAAAACTTCGACTACGCAAACCGCTTTGCGGTTTTCTTCGCTCAGAATGACATATAGTGTTTTTAAAAGATTATGGCGTTAGATGTTAAGAATAGAAAGTTAGAATTCTATTTCAAACACGAGAATATCGTCGTACTCCTTTAATGCTTCATTTTCCATGGATAAATTTACTTTTGCTCCCAACACATCGTCCATGGCGCAGGCTATGGATTTGGATATTGTAGCAGAAGAAGAACCCTTTAATTCTAAAATGTTTGATTTGATAGCGCGCTTGCATCTCATTTCGATAAGCCACTTTATGTTATCATCGTGCTCAAACCATTTCAAATCAGGCACTTGAGGGTTATCGTGTCCTTCAAAATTGGTAATGTTTTTACCGCTTTGCTTGTTGGAACTTGCATTTTTTCCTCCCCCACCGAGAGCACCAATTCCTTTTATTCCTAATTTCAGATTGCCGGAATTTATTTCGCTTTCTGCTTCTAATATTTCAACAGAACAACTTTTAGCGCCAAGAATAAAAGCAATGTTGCTCAATTCAGCCAATTTTTCTTTCGTTGCTTTCCCAAAAACTTCACGTGCTGTTATGTATGTGTCAGTTTTGAATTTGTCCACGCAATATACATCATCCTTTTGCGCAAAAGGAACAAATGTTAGTCCACTGTTGTCAACAAAGTTATCGTACATGTGGAGAACGGGGACGTCTTTGTGTTGTTCAATCCAGCCAATCGCATTTTCACTGTCAACAAATTCTTTGTTTGAAAAATTTTCTTCGATTGTTATAATGCTCGGGATTTGGAAATCTGCACTATTAAAATCATCTTGTGTAACGGGAGTGTATTTTTGCGCTTGTTTGTCATGAATATTCTTTTGGGTTTGTTCTGCAAAAGACTTTGCGCCTTCAACTGTCTTCTTACCAAGATCGCCCACTTTTTTGAACGCATTGGAAAACATTGCCTTTGCCTTGTTTTGATTGTTGTCCATTTTTGTTTATAACTCCTTTATGAAAATATTGTTCACTATACGGATTGTAATTTTCGCGAAATAACAGTGGAGTATTTAAAAAATCTGTGTTGGTGACTATAATATTGGGGCTATACTTACTCCTCGCCCTCATCCTCATACGCCTTAATGCCTTGCATACCAGGCATAACTTTAAAGCCATCAATCTCACCGCGTTGCATCGCACCGAAGATGCGATAACGCAATCCGTCGTGCTCGCGGTCGAGCTTGGCGAGCAGCTGCTTCATTTCCTCGCGTTGCGTGTTTCCGTCAGCAGGGCAGGGGGATTTGATAACGGGCAAGTTT
>JAFYRH010000165.1 GCA_017559555.1 Clostridia bacterium | reverse complement strand
GCCGACGGAAAACACACGGCAGAAGAGGTCGTATTGTCTGCAATTGAAAACGGAATGGATGCGCTGGGCTTTTCGGAGCACTCTTTTCATCCTCATCCCGATGTGTATAGTATGGAAACGCCCGAAATCCAAGCACAATACCGCCGGGAGATAGAACGCCTTAAACTTGTTTATGCCAATCGCATCAAAATTTTGTGCGGCATCGAGCAGGATTCTTTCTGCGGTGTACCAACCGACCTTTTTGATTATGTGATAGGTTCGGTTCATTATCTCTATTTGGGTGGGGAATACTGTGAAGTAGATCTAAGTGCAGAAGCAACGCTTGATGCTATCAAAAAGCATTGCGGTGGTGATCCGATTGCATATGCCAAGGCCTATTTTGAAGAAGTTGCAAAAGTTGAGCAAATTACACAGTGTGATATTGTCGGTCACTTTGACCTGATCACCAAATTCGACGAGCAAGCCAACATTTTTGATACGACAGATCCGCGTTACCTCAAAGCAGGACTTGAAGCACTTGATGCGCTCCTCGAAAAAGACGTTATTTTTGAGGTCAACACGGGGGCGATGTCTCGCGGATATCGTACAACGCCTTATCCCGCACCGATTTTCCTACGTCGTATAGCTGAAAAGAGGGGAAACGTAACACTCAATTCCGACGCCCACCATAAGGATTATTTGACGCACGGCTTTGATAAAGCGATTCAACTTTTAAAAGCAAGCGGAATCGGTTCTGTGTTAACAATGACTCCAAGCGGATGGAAGAATGTTGCTATTTAACGATGATTTTGCTTGACAAAACGATATTTATTTGATATACTAATACCTAATCTGTTTAAAAATTCGGTACCCCGAAAGGAGACAAAAAATGAACTTTTTTGATGAACTTGTAAACTATGACAAAGAAGTGTTTGATGCGTGTGAATTGGAATTGAGCCGTCAACGCCACAACATCGAATTGATTGCATCCGAAAATATCGTTTCCAAGGCTGTTTTATTGGCTGCAGGAACGGTTTTGACTAATAAATATGCCGAAGGTTTTCCCGGTAAGCGTTACTACGGCGGTTGCCAATACGTTGATATCGTAGAGGATATTGCAAGAGAGAGAGCAAAGAAACTCTTTGGTGCTGAGCATGCAAACGTACAACCTCACTGCGGAGCTTCTGCAAACTTGGCAGTATTCTTTGCATTTCTCAACCCCGGTGACACGGTTATGGGTCTCAATCTTGCTCACGGCGGACATCTCTCCCACGGTTCTCCTGTAAACATTTCGGGTAAGTACTTTAACATCGTCCCTTACAGCGTGTCTGATGATACCGAAATGCTTGATTATGAAGAAATGCGTCGCATTGCACTCGAGTGCAAGCCCAAGCTCATCGTGGCGGGTGCAAGTGCATATTCCCGCACCATTGATTTTGCAAAGATTCGCGAAATTGCCGATGAAGTAGGCGCAATCTATATGGTAGATATGGCACACATCGCAGGTGTGGTAGCCGCAGGACTTCATCCCAGTCCGGTTCCGTATGCTGATGTTGTTACCACTACTACACACAAGACTCTGCGCGGTCCCCGTGGCGGCTTGATCCTTTGCCGCGAAGAGTATGCAAAGCAAATCGATAAGGCTATTTTCCCGGGTACGCAGGGCGGTCCTTTGATGCACATTATTGCCGCAAAGGCAGTTGCTT
>JAFYRH010000164.1 GCA_017559555.1 Clostridia bacterium | reverse complement strand
GCTTTGTTTTGCAATAACCGTTGTCTCGCGTTACTTTTTGAAATACTCTATAATGCTCTCCGCATCCTTTTGCGAAATGCCCGATACAGATGCAATTTGTTCGCGCGTTGCCTGCTTGAGGGTGGCGAGACCGCCAAAGGCAGAGAGAAGCTTTTTGGCTTTGGCATCTCCGATGCCGGGGATTTTGGTAAGAGAGGACGTGCGCACCGTTTTGCGCTTGGCTTGTGTCATTCTGCCAACCGTGTAGCGGTGAACTTCCTCTTGAATACGGTAAATGAGCGAGAAAACATCCTGCACACGGGCAATGGAGATCTCCTCTGTCTCGGTGCAAAGAGCGCGTGTTTTGTGATAGTCGTCCTTAACCATACCAAACACGGGAATGTCTAATTCCTTTTCTGCAAGCAATGCGCGAACGGTAGAAACGTGTCCACGACCGCCATCAAGAAGGATGAGATCTGGCAGGTTTGAGAACGAGCCCTCGGCATCACTCAGATGAGAAAGTCGACGGTCGAGTGCCTCACGCATAGAAGCATAGTCATCGGTTCCCTCCACGCTACCAATGCGGAAGGTGCGGTAATCTGATTTTTTGAATTTGCCATCCTCACAAACAATCATGCCTGCGGTTAGGTGCTCCGAACCGATATTGGAAATATCGTAAGCCTCAATGCGTTCGGGATAGCACTCCAAGGAGAGCATTTCGGCAAGTCGCACGAGTGTTCCCTCGGTGCGGTTGGTTTGTGCAACGAATAGGCGCGCTTGCTCTGCAGCATTCTTTTGCGCCATATCGCAGAGCGTGTGGAGCTCTCCGCGTTCGGGAACGCGCACGTGCACGCGACGACCCGAAATGTGTTGCAGATACTCGCCAAGGGTGGTAATTTCCTCTTCCTCGCAAGAGAACGCCAACAGAACGCGAGACGGAATATCCTCGCGCACACTGTATTGACGGCAAAGGAATGCCGTGATCTCCTCGGGCTCGGGAAGCGCATCCGCGCCGAACAGAAAATCGTTTTTATCTTGCAGGACACCTGCACGAATATAAAAAATCGAAATGCAAGCGCAAAGCTCGTCGGCATAAAAGGCGATAACGTCTTGATCGGTATCGGGAGATGCAACCACTTTTTGCTTTTCGCTGATTCGGTCGAGAGCCGTGAGCGTATCGCGGCATTTGGCAGCTTGCTCGTAGCGTTCCGCCTCTGCATGCGCGTACATCTCTGCTTCAATCTCTCGCTTAACGTCTTTCACTTTACCGCCCAACAATTCGGCGGCATAGCGCATGGTCGCCTTGTGTTCTTCAGGGCTTACCTTACCCGTGCAAATGCCCAAGCAACGCCCCATTTGATAATAGATGCAGGGACGTTCGCGACCGATGTCTTTTGGAAAACGGCGCGAGCACGTGGGAAGTCGCAAGGTACGAGACAAAAGCTCGATAAGAGAGTATGCCGTTCCCGAACCCGAATAAGGTCCAAAATAACGTGCTTTGTCTTTTTCTCTTTTGCGCGTAAAAACGAGACGGGGATACTCCTCGTCGGTGATTTTGATATAGGGATAGGACTTTGCATCCTTGAGGCGAATGTTATACTTAGGATTGTACTGCTTGATGAGGGTGTTTTCAAGAGAAAGTGCCTCCATCTCGTTATCGCAAACGTAGCAGTCAAAATCATCAACCGATGCAACCATTCGTGCAGTTTTTGCATTCTTTTCACTGTTTTGAAAATACTGCGATACGCGGGATTTGAGCTTGCGTGATTTTCCTACGTAAATGACCTTGCCGCGCACATCACGCATAATGTAAACGCCCGGGCAGAGCGGCAGATCGTTTGCCTTTTGGAGCAGGCGGCTCATTCTGTCGGTGTCGAGCATCATACGCGGCCTCCTTTCAATGGTCTGCTAAGAATCACAAAATTTTGACGGATGCTCCGCATCCTACACCTCATCCGGCTCGCAACGCTCGCCACCTTCTCCTCGAGGAGAAGGCTTGTGTGGAGTTGCGCAACATTTCAAAGGCTTCCCCTTGAGGGGAAGCTGTCCTCTGCCGTTTGCGGCAGGGACTGATGAGGTGTAGCCGTCCGCAGACGGCGTTATTGCCATTGCGGAACAAAAACGGCGTGCGCACAAAAGGGTCTTAACCCCTGCCTGCCGCACACCGCCTATGCAAGTTATAAATCAATATTCCGCAAAACCGTTCTCAATCAGTTCTACCAAGCCTGCAATTGCGGCATTTTCATCCTGACCGTCGGCAATCAAGGTAATGGTCATACCCTTTGCAACGCCCAGCGAAAGAACGCCTAAAAGGCTCTTGGCGCTAACCTTGCGATCTTCTTTTTCTACCCAAATAGAAGCCTTATAGCTGTTTGCCTTTTGGATGAAGAAGGTAGCGGGGCGCGCGTGTAATCCACTGGAATT
>JAFYRH010000163.1 GCA_017559555.1 Clostridia bacterium | reverse complement strand
TCCTAAAAGAGCGCCATACCCTGCCGCCTGCATTGCGGTGACAATTGCCATAATAGTAGGTGTAATCCCCTGCGCAAGCGCTTCTTGTTGCAACTCCTCGGGGTAACTGTCAAGCACAAAAAGCCCCGTGAAAAAACCGCCAACAAGACCGACTGCAGCAAAGAACACCAGCGTCTTCCAATAATTCTTTATAAATTGTTTCATAACGCCTCCGAATTGTCCAAGAACAAATCGCCAAATCATCATTTAACCTTTCGGTTAATTATAGTATAGCAGATATTTTTCCGCTTGTCAATAGGTTATTTAACTTTTTGGTAAAATGTTTTTTGTCAATTTATTTTCCCTCTCCCTATTGACAACATGAAATAATTGTGATATCATAATGATACCACTTTTTTGAAAGGAGCAACTATGACTGCTATTCGAATTGAGAATTTGACAAAACGCTATAAAGACATCACAGCGGTAGACAATCTCTCCCTTGAAATTGCCGAGGGGGAATTATTCTCGCTTCTTGGCGTGAACGGTGCCGGTAAAACGACTACCATCAAAATGCTTTCCTGCCTCACACTCCCCACGTCGGGGGATGCCACCGTTCTTGGTGAAAGCATTACAAAAAATCCCACCGCGGTAAAAGCTGTCATTGGTGTCTCTCCGCAGGAGACTGCCGTTGCCGCAGGATTGACTGTGCGCGAAAATCTCGAACTGATTTGCGGCATCTACGCCTTTGGAAAAGAAAAGACGTCCGAAAAGATCTCTTCTCTTTCTGCTCTCCTCTCTTTGAATAGCGTTATGAATAAGAAAGCAAGCAAGCTTTCGGGCGGATTTGCACGTCGCCTCAGCATTGCCATGGCTCTCATTTCCGAGCCGAAGGTGCTCTTTCTCGACGAGCCAACGCTTGGTCTTGACGTGATTGCGCGCAGCGAGCTTTGGGATATCATCAACGCGCTCAAAGGCAAGGTAACCATCATTCTCACCACGCACTATATGGAGGAAGCCGAGGCGCTCTCTGACCGCATTGCCATTATGAAGGATGGCAAGCTCCTTGTTTGCGACACACCTGATGCCATCAAGGCACAAACGGGTGAGGATAGCATTGAGAAATCCTTTATTAAAATTGTAAAGGGGGAGCCAAAATGAGACTTTTGAACTTTGCAAAACGAAACCTGAAAGAAATTATTCGAGACCCTCTCAACCTCTCTTTTTTGTTCGGGTTCCCTGTCGTTCTCCTGCTTTTGTTGACCGCCATTCAAGCAAACATTCCCGTAGAAATGTTTGCCATCGCGCACCTCGCCCCCGGTATTGCGGTGTTCGGGCTTTCGTTTATGACGCTTTTTTCTGCGACCCTCATTGCAAAAGACAGACAAAGCAGTTTTCTGCATCGCCTTTATACCACGCCTATGACACCCGTGGATTTTATTCTCGGTTATACCCTGCCCCTCATTCCCATCGCGCTTGCAGAGGGCGTGGCGACTTATCTCATTGCCGTTTTTTTGAAGCTTGAGATCAGTATCAACATTCTCCTCTCGATTCTCTTTATCATTCCCATCGCCCGTTTGTATATTGGACTTGGGCTCTTGTGCGGAAGTGTTTTTAACGACAAGCAAGTGGGTGGCATTTGCGGAGCGCTCCTGACCAATCTTTCGGCTTGGCTCTCGGGCATTTGGTTCGACCTCGACCTCGTGGGCGGCGCTTTTAAAAAGATTGCCTACGCTCTCCCGTTTGTCCACTCCGTCGAAATGCAACGCGCCATCATCGCAGGCGATTATGCCGGCATCTTCCCACACCTCGGGTGGGTTCTCGGCTATGCCCTCGTCATCCTCGCCCTCGCGGTGTTCGTCTATTTGAGACAAATGAAGAAGCAATAATTGAAAAAGAATGCGGGGAAAACCCTTTTTAAAAAAAGGCGTTTTCCCCGCACCCCTTTCCCAAAAACTCTCGCACAAAAAACATCAAAACAGATTTGTTCGTTTTTGGATAGACGGACAACGCGCGCCACAAGTCGCGCTTTTG
>JAFYRH010000020.1 GCA_017559555.1 Clostridia bacterium | reverse complement strand
GAAAAGAAGGAAGAAGCACAGGATTGAGAAGACAATTTTTCCGGCAAAATTCCCGCTTTTTCATTTTCTAATATTTTTTTTAAAAAAATATCAAAAAACAGTTGCAAAAACAAAAAATTGTGATACAATATAAGTATCCCAAAAATTATAGGAGGAAATTAAGATGGCATACAAGATTAGTGACGATTGCGTAGCATGCGGCGCTTGCGTTGAAGCTTGCCCCATGGGCTGCATCACCGAAGGTGACGGCAAGTATGAGATCGATGCAGATACCTGCGTATCTTGCGGTGCTTGTGCTGAGGCTTGCCCTGTTGGCGCTCCCCAGGAAGCATAATACATCTTTGCTACCTAAGAGCGAAGCGGGCGGTACTCGTTACCGTTCCTCTTCGCTCTTCCAATTCTAACAAGGAGTCGGAGTATGACAGAACTTCCTCTTCCCTCTTTCCCCTCTCTTGCCGATGATGAACGGTTCGATACGGTAAACGAACAAATTCGACTGATTCAAAAAAAGCAAGGCTTAACATTTGGAACCGATGCATTCCTGCTTGCAGCTTTTGTAAAGTCCGCACCGCGGGAGCACGTTGTTGACCTCGGTAGCGGCACAGGAATTCTTCCCCTCTTGCTTTTGGCAACGGGCAAAGTCGAGTGCGCAACCGCCGTTGAGGTGCAATCCTCTTTTGCAGATTTGATTGCGCGCAATGCCGCGCTCAACGGTTTTGGCAATAAAATCACCCCCTTGTGCGCAAACGTGCGCGATCTGCGCCCCGAAAACATTGGCAGCGAGGTAGGGCTGGTGATTTCCAATCCCCCTTATATGAAATGCACGTCCGGTAAACGGAACGAAAGCGATGAAAAATACATAGCCCGCCACGAAGTGTGCGGAAACATTACCGACTTTTGTGCGTGCGCTTCACGCCTGCTCAAGCACGGCGGCAAATTCGTATGCGTGTGGCGACCGGATAGATTGACCGATCTTCTTTTTGCAATGCACGAGCATCGATTGGAGCCCAAGCGAATGACTTTTGTTCATGCTGATACAGAGAGTGAGCCATGCACAGTGTTGGTGGAAGCCGTTAAGGGCGGCAATCCCTCGGTGCGCATTTCCAAACCGCTTATTTTGTATCAAGCAAAAGAAGAAAACCAAAAAGTGCGCCGCTTAACCGAGCAAGCGCAAAAGATATATGACACTTGCAGTTTTGATGATTAAATTTTAACACATCTGCAAAAACTGAACATTGAGCGTTATAAAAATGAAAATAAATCAAACATAAAAAGGAGAACAGAACCATGAAAAAGAGTACCGTTGCAAAATGGATCATCGCATCCGTAGCTGCTACTGCTGTTGTTGCTTTTGTTGCAGGCGTAGCATTTGAGCTCAGAGCAATCAAAAAGCTGACCGTTGACATCGACAACGACGAAGAGCCCCAAGCAGAGGATCTTGTAGAAGAGGCTGCCGAAGAAGTTGTTGAAGAAGAAGCTGTAGAGGCTTAATTACAAAAAGCGAACAAAGAGAGAACCTTCGCGGTTCTCTCTTTGGCTATTGGAGAAGAATGGAACATATCAAACGAATTTTAAGTTACACAAGAAGGGCTATCGATGACTACCAAATGATAAAGCCCGGAGATAAGATTGCTGTGGGAGTTTCCGCCGGAAAGGATTCGCTCACACTTTTGTGCGCCATGGCGGAGCTTCGCCGTTTTTATCCCGTCCCCTTTGAATTGGTTGCCGTCACCGTAGATATGGGCTTTGAGGGCGGTATGGATTTTGAACCGATTCAAAAACTGTGCGACGAATTGAATGTTCCCTACCACATCACAAAAACCGAAATTTCGAAAATCATTTTTGACATTCGCAAAGAAAAATCTCCTTGTTCTCTTTGTGCCAAGATGCGTCGCGGTGCACTCCACCGCGCGGCAAAGGATCTCGGATGCAACGTGGTCGCCCTCGGTCACCACTTTGACGATGCCGTAGAAACCTTTATGCTCAACCTCTTTTTTGAGGGACGTCTTGGTTGTTTCTCTCCCGTGACTTACTTATCGCGAATGGACATCACGCTCATTCGACCCATGATCTACATGCCCGAAAAAGAGGTGCGCTACTTTACCAACAAGGTAAACTTGCCCGTTATCAAATCCCCCTGCCCTGCTGACGGAAACACGCAACGCGAGGAAATGAAGCAGCTGCTCGCCAAGCTCGACCGCGAGCACGACGGATTGCGTTATCGCATCTTCGGTGCGATGCAACGCGGTGAGAT
>JAFYRH010000019.1 GCA_017559555.1 Clostridia bacterium | reverse complement strand
TGTGGTTGATTGTTTGCTCTGTTGAAAACATTAGAAATTATTTTGCTTTTGTGTATCTACATTTAGGATAATTCGAGCATCCGTAAAATTCGCCGTTTTTGCCTTTTCGTAAGACCAATTTTCCTCCGCACCATTTACAAACCGTAACATTGAACTCCGATTCTATATTTTGCGGATTGCCTTCTATCTTGTCCGATTTACCAACGTTGCATCTTTCGCACAAGGTTCTCAAATTATCAGGGGTGCTTTTACCACCTTTTGCAATGGGAATGATGTGGTCAACGTGCAATCTTACACCTTGTTTTGCAGATGCACCGCAAAGCACACACGTAAAATTATCACGATTTAAAATGTCATATCTTAACGAATCGCTAACTTTGCCACGTTCAACTGCGGCTAATTTTTCATAGGTGGTTCTATCCAAACGAGAACGAGACACACTGTCATAGCAAGCGGACATATCCTCAAAATTAAAAACCCCATCTTTGTACAAATGCACTCTTCCTCCCCGAGAAATATAAGACATTTTAACATGGAATAAACAGTCGACAATAGGACTTAATTTCATTTGATTAAAAATTCTTTCTTCGTGCTCGTAGTACACACTCAAAGGCATTTTGATAATATCAAAATTGATGGGGAATTCTTTCTTAAACAATTTGTCAACGTTTGCTTGGTATTCTGCAAACTTCTCTCTATTTTCCTTTACCTGTGCAAGACATTTTGCACAAGCATCCATGTTTTCGCGAATATCCGCTGCCATTAGGTAAGCAGGGGCAATTTTGTTGAAATGCATCTTATTATCATAGAGTTTGTTAATTTCGAAATTTGCATTAACATCATTAAAATGAACTGAGCCATTGAGCGCTATTAAAGCAGCTATTTTGGGACTGTTTTTCTTTACGATTTCAACTCGTTTTTCTTCTCTGCGATCGTAGAGCAAAACAAAAAGAGTAATAGCCAATGCTAGCACAAAAACAATTATCAACAACATGTTAAAGTCTCCTTCAAAAACCTTCGCGGGTTACATTTTCTTTGTCAGACAAACGACACTTTCAACGTGGGTCAAGACTCCAAAAGGTCTCAAAATGGGCTAAAAATGGGGGTGGAAACTCCAAAAGGTATATTTTTAGTTGTGAATGTTCGTTTTTTCACAAAATCCGTATTAAAAGTAAAATGTAAAGTCAGCGCCGCCTTTTGTTATTATCCAAAGTAAGAGAACAAGAAGTGCCACAGTGATTGATACAGCTTTTACAACGATGTCGGTTGTCTTTCTTTTTTTGGCGATAGCGGCTCTTGCTTTTTCTTCGTTTTCCGCAAATTCTTCATCGGTCAGAATATGCTTGCCAAGCATCTTTTGCATTCTCTCTATTACATACTGTTCGTCCGGGTTAATAATTCTATTGCAAGTCCAACATTTAAAATCGTACTCGGTTAACTCGATATCGCCAATAACTCGTTTTGTGCCAAAACTCGAATGCTCCCTGTAATCGGGATCAGCTCGCTTGATAGTGCGAGTTCGAGCATTTCTTGCAAGTCTATCACCGCATTTATGGCAATAAAATTTTCGAGTTACCATAGCCAAATCGTGTTCTGATGTTCTGTTTTTCATTATCATTATCCTTGTCAAAAACTTCTGTCATTTTATGGTCAAAATCGTTTATTTTCTCGTCAGACAAACGACACTTTCAACATGCCCTGTTCTCGGAAACATATCAACAGGCGTAACCTCACCAATTTCATACCCCAATTCTCTAAAGAGAACACAATCTCTCGCCAAAGTATCGGGATTGCAAGAAACGTAAACGATGCGCTCAAAATTGCGCTTGGCAAGGTAGTGGATGAGCTCGGGGGTGCTTCCCTTGCGAGGGGGGTCCATAATGACTGTGGCGCCTGAAATGTCGCCGTGTGCGGCTTCGGCACGTTCCAAAAGCTTTTCGGCATCGGATGCGTCACCGCAATAGAAGTAGGCGTTCTCTATGTTGTTTCTCTCGGCATTTTCGGCGGCGCGTGTGACCGCTTCTTCGACAATTTCAATGCCGATGACCTTCTTGGCGCTCTGCGCCATAGAAAGACCGATGGTGCCAATGCCGCAATAGAGGTCGAGGACGGTCTCACCGCCCGAAAGGTTTGCACGCTCGCGCGCGATGCCATAGAGCAGCTCGCAGGCATTGTGGTTGACTTGATAAAACGCGCCTGCGGAAATGCGGAAACGCAGTCCGCAGAGGATATCTTCGATGGAATCTTTGCCGCCAATACAGCGGTAATCGTCACCGAGAACAACGTTTGTGTTCTCGCGGTTGACGTTGAGCATCACGCTCTTAACGGAGTCAAAACGCGCCATCAGTTCCTTTGCGAGCGCATCTTCACCCTTAAGGCTCGTGCCGTTGACAACGAGGCAAACCATTACCTCACCCGTCTCGGCGCCCGTGCGCAAATAGATGTGGCGCAGGTCACCTTTGCCGCTCTCTTCTTCGTAGGCGCAAATGCCGTTTTGATTGCAGAAATCACAAACGAATGCAACAATTTCGCCAAAGATGGCAGGTTGCAGGGCGCAATC
>JAFYRH010000162.1 GCA_017559555.1 Clostridia bacterium | reverse complement strand
TTATGAAGACTATCCCCTCTACTGCTACTTCCTCAAGAACTGCACCCCCGAAGTTAGCGTTGGCGACTACGTTGCAGTTCAAGGTATCATTAAAAACTACAACGGCACCATCGAATTTGAAAGACCCAACATGATCGCGCACGAGGACGTTATCGTTCCTCCCTCTGAGAATGAAGGTTCTTCCTATGACGACATTCAAACCGATGACCCCGCAGTTGTTCTTCCCTTGGCTTACGCCTTGGCAAGCGGTGCTTATTTGGATGGCACCTACACCCTCAAGGGTCAAATCATTTCCGCAAGCTACAACAGCCAATACGGTGACATTTCCCTCACCTTTGTTATTGAAGGTTTTGAAGATTACCCCATGTACTGCTACCAAATCAAAAAGGATGCAGACAAGATCGACCTTGGCGACTACATTGTAGTACAAGGTAAAATCAAGAACTATCAAGGACTTATCGAATTTGAAAAGCCCGACCTGCTCGCTTACAAAGAAGGCACCCTCGCTCCCTCTATCGACATCGAGCCCAAGCCCGGCACAGGCCTTGCAGCAGGATACGATGTAATCACCATTGAGCAAGCACTCGAAATTGCAAAGCTCTACGGCGACGCTACCACCAGATACTACATCCTCGCAACCATTTCCACCGTTACCAACGGTGCATACGGTGCTATGTACATTGAAGATGCTACCGGCTCCATCTCCGTTTACGGCACGTATAGCGAAGACGGCAGCATCGGCTATGCAAGCATGACCGATAAGCCCAAGAAGGGTGACCTCGTTCTTCTCTCTTGCACTCTGCAAACCTACAACGACAAGGCAGAAGTTGCAAACGCAAGACTCGTTAAGTTTGAAAAGGTTCAACTTGACGAAAGCGTCTACACCGAAATGACCATTGACGAAGCACGCAACGCAAAAGAGGGCGACCTTGTTAAGGTTACCGGCGTTGTTGCGCAAATCACCTATGCAAGCGGTTATGTTCCCAACGGTGTTTACCTCGTTGACGGCACAAACTCCATTTACGTATTCGACTCTGATCTTGCAGGCTCTGTTAAGGTTGGCAACACCGTTACCGTTCTCGCAGAAAAAACCTGGTGGATTCTTGACACCGAAGTTTCTTTTGCTAACAAGTTTGGCTACAACGGTTGTAACCAATTGGCTGACGCTTGGTTGCTCGCAAACGACGGCGGCAACACCACCCCCGATTATTCTTGGGTAACCGAGTCCACCGTTAAGGACATTATGGAAACCCCCTTCACCACCGACATCACCACCACCGTTTACAAAGTAACCGCTCTGGTTAAGGAATCCATCGGTCAAGGCTTTATCAACTACTACATCGACGATATCGACGGTATCACCGGTTCTTACGTTTACACCCAATGCAACGGCGGCGACCTTGATTGGCTCAAGGAATTTGACGGCAAGATCTGCACCGTTTATCTCTCTGTAATCAACGCAAAGAGCACTGCAACCGGTTGCGTATGGCGCTTTAAGGTACTCAAGGTTGTTGACGAAGGCTTTACCTTTGACAAGGCAGATGCTCCTCAATACGCTATTGATTACCACGCACTCGCTCAATTCGAGTCCAAGTACACCGCAGACCCCGCACAGGAAATGATCACTTCCGTTTCCTCCGAGCTTCTCGGATTTGCAAACGTTGCACTCTCCTACTCCTCCGATAATACCGCAATCGTTTACTTTGAGGTTGTTGACGGCAAAGTTATTATGCACTGCGGCACCACCTACGGCACAGCAAACGTTACCATCACCGCAACCCTTGGCAACGTAACCGTAACCAAGACCATTGCTGTTGAAAACGCAGAAACTCCCAATGTTGATTTCATCACCGTTGGTGACGCTCTCAACGCAGCAGATGAAGAAATCATCACCGTTAAGGGTATTGTTGGTCCTTCCCTCGTTAACCAAACCGGCTTCTACCTCTTTGGCGAGGACGGCAGTGTTATCGCTGTAAAGGTTCTTGATAAAACTCAATTCGAAGGTCTCTCCATCGGTAACGAAGTTATCCTTACCGGTAAGCGCGAGATCCAAAAGAAGGATGATGCGGCAACCTCCTACTCCGGTCAAACCTGCATCGAGGATGCAACCATTGTTGTAAACAACAAGGGCGAGCACGCTTACTCCACTGAAAAGTTCATCACCGACAAGACCATTGCAGAAGTTGTTAACTATGACATTACAGAAGACCACACCACCGAGGTTTATGTATTCACCGGTAAATTGACCTTCCCCTCCGGCTACGGTCAACCTGCTATCAATGATGCTGCAGGCAACAAGATCGGCTTCTACTGCAGCGGCGTTGGTCAATACAGCTTCCTGCAAGAATATGCTAACCAAGAAGTAACTCTTGAAATTGCAATTTGCAACTGGAACGGTAAAACCTATTGGACCGGTTGTGTTCTTGCAATCCGCCTCGCTGACGGCACCAAGATTGTAAACCAACTCAACTTTAACTGATTTTAAAATCAACCATAAACAAAATGCGCGCCTACCGCTTGGTAGGCGCGTTTTTTGCATAACGTATTGATTTATTCCGCGGTTTCGCGATATTCCTTTGGCGTTTTTCCCGTGTGCTTTTTAAAAAGCTTTGAAAAATACTGTACGTCCATAATGCCGCAATGGAGCGCGACGGTTTGAATTTGTAATTTGGTGGTGGTAAGCAGGTGTGCCGCGTGCTTCATACGCTTTTCACGAACGTATTCCGAAACGGTCTTCTCGGTCTCTCTTTTGAAAATGGTTGCAAGATACCCCTCACTCAAGCCCTGTGCGGCGGCAAGTGTGGAAAGCGTAAGCGGAGCAGAAAGATCGGAATCAATGAGCAAGATCGCCTTTTGCACGGCAGGCGAGTATCGTCTGATAGAATGCTTTCGTACCAATCGGCAATACGCGCGAAACATTTCATTCATCAATGTGGGAAAGGCAGAAAGCAAAGAGATTTCTTCGATCTTTCTTGCAAAATCGGAAGAAATACGATCGAGGTAAACGGGGTGCACACCTCCGTTTTCGGCAGCTTTTCGCAACAGCGTATTCATAATAATGCTATAATTTTTGGCACTGCGCAAAGGTGAAGAGCTTCGCGATTCCAATTGCATTGCATCAAATGCCGGCAAAAATTGCTTTTCTTTGTGGATTTGCCCCAATGAAACCGCACGAATCATTTCGTTTTCAAATTCGTAGCGTTTTTCCAACACTTTCATGTTAGCGAGGTGATCGTCAAAGCTATCGGTACGCGGCTCGGCATTCAAAAGGGAAACCGGGACGTGATGCTCACGGTTAACGTCGACCAAGGCAAAAGACGGACGATTCCACATTCGTTCGCAAAAGGTTTCGAGCATAACGAACAGCAAATTGGCATCCCGCAAAATGGGAAGCGAAGCGTAATATTCGCGTACCGTGCGTTGCATTTGCGGAAAAAGACCGTTCTCCTCGCACATTTCCAAAAGTTCTTCCTCGGTGGGTTGGGATGCAAGATACGGTCCCATCAAAAGCACTTCTTGTTCTTCTGTTTGAGAAAGCAATAAATAGATCCACGCGCAGCGGTAAGCATCTGTTTGCTTATACATGGTGTAAGGCTCCAAAGATTGCAAATAAAGTTTGCGCGCAGAGTCGTCGGCAACCTCCTCTGTAGCTTTTTTGAGCGGGTTGACGTCTCGCAAAGCATAAAAATCCGCCTCGCTCATACACACGAGACTGACATGGCTTTTTTGAAATGTATCGCGCAATAGCGCAAGTTCTTGTTCGTATGACATCGTTCTTCCCCTTTTTGGTGATTCACTGTGTTCGACTTTCCTGTTTTTTATAATTATATCATATTTATTTTATATTTTCAATGTTTTTTAAACAAAAATATTATAATAATACAAAAATAGATAAAAAATTTCCTCACGCGAAAAGATAAAAAGATTTATAATAAAATACGATGGATTTCGAGTCGGATTGCGGCTTGATTCACAAAAAACAAAATTTTAGAAAAGAGGAACAAAAAATGACAAAAGCACCTCAACTGGATGCCAACGGCAAGCGCAAGTTTGGCATGCGTGATAAGCTCGCTTACATGGCAGGCGATGCCGGCTGTAATATGAGCTTTGGCCTTAAGGGCACCGTTCAAACCTTCTGGCTTGTTTTCATGGCTATGGAAACCGGTCTTCTCTCCGCACTCCTCCTCGTTGTTCAAATTTGGGACGCTATTAACGACCCGCTGATTGGTTCTTTGATTGACGCTGACAGAAGACCTTACAAACGCGGCAAATTTAAGACCTACATCCTCGTTGGCGCTATCGGCCTTACCTTGGCAGGCGCAGCAGTATTCCTTCCCTTCCCCGGCGCAACCACTTTTGTAAAAGCAGTTCTCTTCATTCTCGGTTATATGCTTTGGGACGCTTTCTACACCATTGCAAACGTTCCCTACGGCTCTATGCTCTCCCTGATCACCACCGATGCAGGTGAGCGCGCACAACTCTCCTCTTGGCGTTCTATCGGCGGTATGGTAGGTAACCTCCTCCCCGGTATCATCCTCCCCATGATCATTTGGCACAAGGAAGTTGACGCAGAAGGCAATCCTGTGCTCAACCCCGAAACCGGTGTTCAAGTACAAACTCTGCTTGGCGAGCGTGTATTCATCGCAGCTCTGATTATGGGTGTACTCGGTCTCGGCTTCTTCCTCTTCATGATTAAGAACATCACCCTCCGTGTTGATGAAAACGCTGTTAAGACCAACGAAAGCGGCGAGAAGTTCAATGTTCTCAAGGCATTTGCTAACTTTATGAAGAACCGCCCCGCAGTTGGCGCAACCGTTGCCGCTATGGGTATGTTCCTTGGTATGCAATCCGCATCCACCGCAAACACCATTATGTTTGCAACCTACTTTGGTAAGGCAGAACTTTCCGGTCTCGTTATGATGGTAGGCTTCGCTCCCATGTTCGTGTTCATGCCCTTCATTAAGAAGATCGTTAACAAGTACGGTAAAAAAGAAGCAAGCGTTGCAGGTACTGTTGTATCCATCGTAGGCGGCGCTATCCTTTTGATCTTCCCCTTGGTACCGAAGAGCCTCTCCCTCATCGTTTATATGCTCGGTCTTGTTGTATACGGCCTCGGTATGGGCGTTTACACTTGCGTA
>JAFYRH010000161.1 GCA_017559555.1 Clostridia bacterium | reverse complement strand
CTCTACTGAGGGTTCTTTGGTTCAAGGTTGCGTTGTTGTTCGCCGTGCATTCCTCGAAGCAAATCCCGAAGCGGTAGAAAACTTCTTGAACGAGTATAAGGCTTCTATCGAATATCTTTCCACCGATCTCGACAGTGCTTCTCAAATGATTGTTGACAACGGTATTTTCACCAACGCAGGTGTTGCTAAAAAAGCACTCCCCAATTGCAACGTATGCTTCCTTGACGGTGCACAAATGAAAGCGGCAATGGAAACCTATCTCGGAGTTCTCGCAGGTATTAATGTCAACTCGATTGGCGGAAAACTCCCTGCAGATGATTTTTACTACACGCGTAAAACCGCAGCATAATCAATGATGAAAACTTTAAAAAAAATAGGCCGCGCACTTCTGGTGGCGGCCTTTTGGCTAGGAATATGGGCAATTGCCGCATACCGGTTTGGAAAACCTTTGCTTTTCCCCTCTCCGCTTTCGGTTTTGACAACCCTAGGAGAACTTTTACAAACAAAAGAATTTTATCTCATAACGGCAAAAACGATCGGCAACATTCTCATGGGTACCTTTACTGCCATACTTTTCGCTTGCGTTTTAGTTGTTATAACCGCTCGTATTCATCTTGTGCATGAATTGATACACCCCGTTATGGCGGTTGTAAAAGCAACTCCGGTAGCATCCTTTATTATTTTGATGCTTCTTTTCTTGGGCCCTGTGAAAGTTCCTGCTTTTATTACGTTTTTGATTGTTCTTCCCATCGTGTGGACAAACCTTGACCAAGGCATTGCAAGCATTGATACACAACTGCAAGAGGTTGCAAAAATCTACCGCTTTTCATTTGCAAAACGCTTACGTGTGTTAATTTTTCCATCTCTCAAGTCTTATTTTCTTTCCGCCTGCAAAACCTCTATAGGACTTGCCTGGAAAGCAGGAGTTGCCGCCGAAATCATAGCCATGCCTAAAGGGACAATCGGCACTCAAATTGGCGAAGCTAAGCTCTACATTATGAGTGCTGAAATGTTTGCGTGGACATTGACGGTAGTTCTTTTGAGCCTTGCCATTGAGTTTGGCGTTTCCTATCTCTTCAAAATGCTTGACGGAAAGAAAATGCAAAAGGAGGTAATGTGATATGCTGAAAATAAACACTATTACCTTTGCTTTCGATGAAAAAACAATATTCAAGAATTTTTCTTTGGAACTCAAAAAAGGTGAAATCCTTGCTGTTATGGGCCCTTCGGGATGCGGTAAAACCACTCTCTTAGGACTGACGGCAGGACTTTTGAAACCGCAAAAAGGTGAAATTCTTAACTCGTTCGAAAAAATTTCTTACGTTTTTCAAGAACCGCGACTCTTCCCCTGGCTTACGGTAAAGGAAAATCTTCTTGCTGTAATGAACCAAAAAGATAGAAACGCAGAAAAAACCGTGATGGACTGCCTTGCTCTCGTTGACCTTGCTGATGTCGCCAACAAATATCCAGACGAGCTTTCCGGCGGCATGAAAAGCCGTATTTCGCTTGCGCGCGCACTTGCTTTTGGTGGCGACCTCTTCCTTTTTGACGAGCCATTTGCCGCTCTTGATGAGGAATTACGACGCAAACTTTCACAAAAAATCAAGCTTCATCTTCAAAAACGAGGTGCATCTGTCATTCTTGTTACACACAACCGCGAGGATGCCCAACTCATAGCCGATCGCATCATAACGTTTCGTCAACGAATCCCCAACAATTCACTAACGGTCACAAATTCATAGCCCTGTGAGAGCAATGCAGGAATGATTTGTTCAAGTGCCTCAGGCGTTTTGCTATTGTAACCGATATAATCGTGCATTAAAATAATATCACCCGCACTTACCCCATCAAGCACCGCCCTCACTATTGTGGCGGTGCTTTTGTTATCCCAATCTCGCGTGTCAAGGCTCCACAAAACAAGAATATAATCGTCCTCAAGCAAGCAATTTTCAAGATTTGGTGTCAGCGCACCTTGCGGTGTGCGCAAAAGATGCGGACGGTATTCACATAGTTCTGCTAAAGTTTCCTCGCATTTCCCAATTTCTTCAAAGATCGCATTCTCGTTTAAACTTGCGATATGCGGATGCGTAAAGGTATGATTTCCAACTTCGTGACCTGCATTGATAACTGCACGAGCCGCCTCGGGATAGTTCAAAATGTTTTGCCCAACCATAAAAAAGGTAGCCGGAACATTATATCGCGCGAGGATTTCTAAAATTTTTGGTGTGAGCCTTGGATGAGGACCGTCATCAAAAGTCAGGGCAATCTGCTTTTTCTCGGTCTCGACAGAACGGTATACCTTAACCTCAGCAACTGAAGAAAAGGCAAGAAACCGAATTAGGAGAAAAAGACAGCAAAGAATAGTCAAAAAACGCCTTTCTCGCTTCATTCCCCTATTGCTCCCGTTAACTCATCAAGTGTGCCAAAACGATATCCCTGCGCGCGTATTTCACAAATGATGTCGGCAAGAATTTCTGCATTTGTATTTGATGTGGGATGCAACAACATAACTTCACCATTGTGAAGATTATCAAGAATGATCTGCTTGGCTTTTTCGGCACTCATTTG
>JAFYRH010000003.1 GCA_017559555.1 Clostridia bacterium | reverse complement strand
GGCTACGGTGATGCTTGCGCTACAGAGGAATACTATGAGCAATACTTTGGAAAGGGTGACGAGGATGTTAAGATTTCCTCTGCATATCCCTCTCATCACGGAACCGATTTGATTCCTTCCACATCTACCGATGTAGGTGTTATAGCAAGTGCAACCTATACGACCGTAGGTTATCAAACTGCTATTAAGGATGCTTTTGCAGCCTTTGAACTCATTACCGCACAAGGAGGAGATGAATAATGACAATCAATAAAAAGTTAATGATCCTCCTGCGCGGTATCATTATGGACAACCCCGTGCTGATTTTGATCCTCGGCACTTGTCCTACTCTTGCAACCTCGACGTCGGTGATTTCGGCTTTTTCAATGGGACTTGCGGCAACCGCCGTTTTGATTGGCTCTAACGTCGTTATTTCCGCTTTGCGCAAGATCATTCCCGAAGTTGTCAGAATTCCTTGCTATATCGTGATTATCGCAACCTTTGTAACCCTTGTGCAAATGCTTTTGCAAGCGTTCCTGCCTTCAATCTACGATATGCTGGGTGTTTATTTGGCACTGATTGTTGTTAACTGCATCATTCTCGGCAGAGCCGAAATGTTTGCAAGAAAAAACAATGTTCTCGATTCCGCAATTGACGGCATCGGTATGGGAATCGGCTTCCTTGTAGCGCTTCTTATCATTGCCACCATCCGCGAGGTTCTTGGCGCGGGTTCTTTTGCAGGAATAGAAATCGCCTTCATGAAGGATTTCAAGATTCCCGTTCTTGCACAGGCTCCGGGCGGATTCTTGGTTTACGGCATTGTGGTTGCAATTATGAATAAGCTTACCGAAAAGCGTGGCGGCGTTAAGAGAAAATCCTTCTCTTGCGAGGGCTGTCCTACCGCTCACCTTTGCAACAAGTCTTCTTGCGACGAAGCAAACGAAGCTGTAAAGGAGGGTGCAGAAAATGCTTAAAGAACTCATTCTCATTTTGATGGCAGGCGTTTTGGTTAATAACTACGTTCTGCAACAGTTTTTGGGGATCTGTCCCTTCCTTGGTGTATCCAAAAAAGTTAACCAAGCAACCGGTATGGGCGTTGCAGTAATCTTTGTTATGCTTTGCGCAACAGCAGTTACATGGCCCATTTACCACTATATCCTTTCTCCAAACTTCACCTATCTCCAAACCATTGTTTTTATTTTGGTGATTGCAGCTCTTGTTCAGTTTGTGGAGATTGTGCTCAAAAAGTTTATCCCTGCACTGCACAAGTCTTTGGGCGTGTATCTTCCGCTCATCACTACCAACTGTGCGGTTCTTGGTGTTACTATCAATAACATCACGGCGGAATATAGCTTTTTGCAGTCGATGATATCCTCTCTTGGCGTAGGTCTTGGCTTCCTTTTGGCAATGGTCCTCTTTGCAGGTGTTCGTTCCAGAATGGAAGGCGGAGACACCCCCAAGGCATTTAAGGGCATTCCCATTACCCTTATAGCAGCTTCCATCGTAGCACTTGCTTTCTTTGGATTTGCAGGTGTTGTGGAAAATCTGCTCACCTAAAGGAGGTCACGCGATGATAGATATTTTGATTCCCGTAGGTATTCTTTTTGGAACTTCTTTGATTTGTGCCGTGATTTTAACGGTAGCCAATCGTTTTTTGGGTATCAAAGAGGACGAAACAACCGTAGCCATTCGCGAATGCTTGCCCAATGCTAACTGTGGTGCTTGCGGATATTCCGGATGCGACGGTTATGCAAAAGCACTTGCCGAAAAGACCTGCGAAAAGACCAATCTTTGTGTTCCCGGCGGTGACAGCACTGCAAAAGAGATTGCAACCGTTCTTGGCGTTGAAGCTGAGGACGTTGTGGAAAAGGTTGCTTATGTCGCTTGTAACGGAACCTGCAATGCTGTACAAAGAAAGTACGACTACCAAGGTCAAAAGACTTGCTATGCTGCCAATGTGGCGTACAGTGGCGATAAGTTTTGCGCATTCGCTTGCCTTGGCTACGGTGACTGTGCCGCGGTTTGTCCTCAAAACGCCATTGTTGTAAAGGATAATATTGCGCACATCGACCCCCGTAAGTGTATTGGATGTGGCATTTGTGCGCGTACATGTCCCAATTCCATTATTCATCTTATCAACGATACCTCCCGTGTAGTGGTTGAATGTTCTAATCACGATAAGGGAGCACAAACCCGTAAATACTGCTCAAACGGTTGCATTGGCTGTATGAAGTGTCAAAAAACCTGTCCCAGCGGAGCAATCAAGGTTACCGAAAATCTTGCGGTTATTGATTATTCGCTTTGCACGGGTTGCGGCGAATGTGAAAAGGTTTGTCCTGTTCATTGCATCCACGAGGGCAACTTTATTTGCGGAGCACATAACTAATCAAGCGAGGCTTGACTTAATAGGATCAGAAAATCCACGGGGTGCATCAGCATTCCGTGGATTGAAAATGTAGAGGGGGGTACGGTATGAAACCAGAAAACATACGTAGTTTTATAAAACAGTACCGTGTAGACATTATTGTTGTCGCCTTTTTTCTTGTGCTTTCTATAGCAGTTTTGTTGATTACCAATTTTTCAAAAACAGAAGGCACCTATGTGCAGGTCACCCTTGACGGAAATATTGTAGGGGAGTATTCGCTTACAGCTGATGGAATCTATTCCCTAAACGGCGGAACCAATACCCTTACCGTCCAAAGCGGTGTAGCATATATGAGCTATTCGAATTGCCCGGATCATGTTTGTGAGAATACCGGAAAAATACAGTATGTGGGACAAACAATCATTTGCCTTCCAAACCGCCTGACCATTAGTATCATCGGTGAATCCGATGAGGCTGTCGATTTTATATCATAAGGAGGAAGGCATGAAAAATCAAACCCAAAAGCTGACAACACTTGCCATGATGGCAACCTTTGCGCTCATTCTTTCCTATGTAGAAAGTCGAATTCCTGCATTGGTTGCAATTCCCGGTGTAAAGGTTGGACTTGCTAACATTGTAGTCATTTTTGTTCTTTATAAATTGGGTATAAAAGAGGCGATCGTGATATCCGGCATTAGAGTCTTCATCGTTGCTATGCTGTTCGGTAGCCCTGTGAGCATGATATACAGCCTTGCAGGCGCCGTTTTGAGTCTTGCGGTGATGTTCTCCCTCAAAAAGCTTACGCCTCTTACAGAGGTTGCTGTGAGCGTCTGTGGCGGTGTTATGCACAACGTTGGTCAAATAGCGGTAGCATCCCTTATTTTAGATACCAACGTAGTCGTTTATTATTTTCCTTTTTTGATTTTGTCTGGAACCATTTCAGGCGTATCCGTTGGCGTAGCAGGTGCACTGCTAATCAAAAGAGTTAAGTTTTAATGCCCTCTATTACATTTCAAATATATTTCAAATTCAAATAAAGGATAAAAAAGCATTGGAAAGCGTAGATGTTCCAGTGCTTTTTTGTCGATAAAGAAAAGAAGTGGCGCTCAGAAAAAAAGCAAATGCCTTGACAAAAGTTTTGCGCAGTGATATAATTCAAAGATCTCACGTTCGCTGATGTCTGTGAGCTCACCATAGCAATCATCAAACTTTTCAAGCAGTTCTTGTTGTTTCTCGGTGAGCGTGTCATTGAGCGCTTCGTGGTGATTTGCAAGGTGTTCCATTAACTTTCTTGTTTTGCCGTTCTGACTTCGAAAATCCGTTCCCGGGCACACGTTGCCATAGAATAGTTCTTCTAAAATGGATGTCATATCATTATCCTCCTTGTGCGTTAATAGGATAATTATAACGCGAAATCACGCGTTTGCGAATGGGGGAGGGGAGAATGTTAGCGGAAAGGTTGCAAATGGTAATAATATATAACATAAGCAATTGACAACTTGAAAAATTTATGATATAATATTTTTGTTGATGGAAGAATCAATTCATTCAAAGTAGTTGAGTAATGCAATTTGTTTTTCCTATCTATGAAAGTGGATAGAAAAAGTAGAAAGTCTTACAAATATTGTTTTGAATCAATTGAGACCTTTCATGCGGAATAGGTCTATCCTTTTTTAGGATAGTTTTTTCTGCGTGC
>JAFYRH010000160.1 GCA_017559555.1 Clostridia bacterium | reverse complement strand
ACAGGTACAAAAAGAAAACAAGACACTTGCCACCATCACTTTCCAAAACTACTTCCGTATGTATCGCAAGCTTTCGGGTATGACGGGTACCGCTTTGACCGAAGAAAACGAATTCCGCGAAATTTATTCTCTTGACGTTGTCGAGATTCCCACCAATAAGCCTATGATCCGTGTGGATCACAACGATGCTGTTTACCGCACCATCGAAGGCAAATACCAAGCAATCGTTGAGCAGGTACGTGCTTGTCACGAAAAAGGACAGCCCGTGCTTGTAGGTACGGTATCCATCGATAAATCCGAGGAGCTTTCTCTCCGCCTCAAGCGCGCAGGCATTCCGCACACCGTGCTCAATGCAAAGTATCACGAGCGCGAGGCGCAAATCGTTGCGCAGGCAGGTAAAGAGGGTGCCGTTACCATTTCTACCAACATGGCAGGACGCGGTACCGACATTTTGCTTGGTGGTAACCCCGAATTTATGGCTAAGGCAGACATGCGTAAAATGGAGATCTCCGAGCACGCTATCGCTGCTTGCGCAGGCTTTACCGATATTGACGATGAAGAAATTATGGAAGCCAGACGTATTTTCCGCGAGCTGGTAGAAAAGTATAAAGAAGAAATCGAACCCGAAGCACAACGTGTACGTGCGGCAGGCGGTTTGTTTATTTTGGGTACCGAACGCCACGAAAGCCGTCGTATCGATAACCAGCTGCGCGGTCGTTCGGGACGTCAAGGTGATCCCGGTGAATCCCGTTTCTTCCTTTCTATGCAAGATGATCTGATGCGCCTCTTCGGCACAGACCGCTTGCAAGGTGTTGTTGGTGCTCTCAATATGCCTGAGGATATGCCCATCGATGCAAAGATCCTTTCGGGCGCTATTGAGAACGCGCAAAAGAGAATTGAGGATAACAACTTTAAGCGCCGTAAGTACGTTTTGGCGTATGACGACGTTATGAATCAACAAAGAACCATCATCTACAAACAACGTGCCGACGTGCTCAACGGTGAGGATATTTCGGGCACCATCGAAAAAATGCTCACAGGCTCTATTGGCGCGGCAGTTGCAACCTATCTCGGCAGCGACGAGCGCGAGGATTGGGATTTCGACGGTCTGCGTGCGCATTACCTCGGTATGTTGACAACCGAAGACGACTATCGCTTCGATGAGGAGCAACTTTCCAAGGTGAAGCGTGAGGATATCGAAGAAGAACTCTCTCAAAGAGCCCTTGACCGCTATGCCGAAAAGGAAGCTCTCTTTGGAGAGGAAACCTTCCGCGAGGTCGAACGTGCAATTTTGCTTCGCAACGTTGATACCGCGTGGATGGAACACATCGATATTATGGATGACCTTAAGAGTACGGTCGGGCTCCAATCCTATGCACAACGTGACCCCGTTACCGAATACCGTATTCAAGGTGCCGATATGTTCGATGCAATGGTTGAGGATATCCGTCAGGGAACGGCACGCGCTATTTTGTCGGTTGTTCCGCAACCCAAGCCCATTGTGCGTGTTCAGGTAGCAAACCCTATTACCGCAGGACTGAGCAACGGTCCCAAGCAGAAAAAAATCGTTGTTAAAAAGACATCCGGTCAAACCATTGTCAAAAATGCCAACAGTGTAGGACGTAACGATCCTTGTCCTTGCGGCAGCGGCAAGAAATATAAAGCTTGTTGCATGCGTACACAAGGACAAAGCAACGGATAAGCGAGGATAGTATGGGATTCGGTTATTTGTTACTTGGATACCTTGTTTCCTACGTCATTTATATCACGGCATCCTCTGTTGGGGTCGGTTCTTTGGCGTTGTTGGTGGGTTCAGCCCTTATGTTTTGGGCGTTTTGCAGTCTTCGCCGTTTCAACACGTCGTTTGATGCAGCAAAATGGCTCACACTCCCCGTTTTCGCATTAGGTCTTTGCCGGTTGTGGCAGGACGTTGCAGGTGCGTGGTTCTCGTGGGAGGGAACTGCCGCAGATGTGATGAATACAGTTGTTACTTGGACAAGCTTTGCCACAACGTTGCTTTTCCACTTTGCTATGCTTTACGCTATTCGCGTTTTGGCACTTGAGGTAGGGCTCAATAAGCTTTCTTCACACGCTATGTATAACACCTTGGCGGTAGGTATTTGGGGCGCGTTGTTCCTCTTTTGCAATATGCCCACCGTCGGTGAAACACTTTTGCCTTATTTGAGCCTTTCCATGGGACTGTTCAATTTGGCTTATCTCATCTCCAACATCGCACTCCTTGTGCGTTGTGCAAAGAATATTTGCGCCGAGGGAGACGAAGAGGTTGCTCCCAAGCCCTCTCGCTTTGCTTGGATCAATCGCATCGGCGATTCTTACAACCAAACAATGGATAAGCTCAAGGAAAATTCCCGTGCCGACGGCGATGCTTTTTGGCACAATCACATGGAAAAGAAACCGCAAAACAATTATTCAAATAAAAAACACAAAAAGAAAAAGAAGAAATAATCGTCAAGATTTGACGGGAAGGGAGGTAAGCAATGAAAAAGACAAAGCTAGGCCTTGGTTGGCTCATCCCCGGTGTCATTATGCTTTCAAACCCCGTAATTGCTTTTTACGATATTTTGCCCGATTGCATCGGTTATCTTTTGTTATGCGTAGCTCTGTTCCGCTTGGCGGATCTCAATTCTTCCGTAGCCGATGCCCTAAAGCGTTTTCGCACGCTGATCTGGGTCAACATTGGCGGGCTTTTGATGCAATATTACATATACAATGTGCTTGCAAAAGAGCCCAAACTCAACCCGCAGGAAATTCCTACAATGGTGCTCCTTTGCGCCTTTATCATGGCGGTGCCGCAAATCTATTTTGCAGTACCTGCATACCGTGATCTTTTTAAGGGATTTTGGGAGCTTGCCGAGCGGCACGATGGAAAAGCCGTGTTCAACTACGGCAAAAGAAATACCAATCTTTGCGAGCGCATGAGACGCGCCTCGGGCGTGTTTGTGATTCTTTCCGTTATTCTGTCGGTTCTGCCCGAAATGTCGGTGCTGACGACCTTTGAATACGAGTTGGAAAAGCTCCCGTTCGATTGGTATGGGTTTGTATGGCTCTTCCGCGTAAGCGCCGCAATGATACTCACCGTTCTCTTTTTGGTGTGGATCACGCGTTTTATTCGTTTTGTTTTACTGTTTTCGCGCGACCGTGAAATGATGGACTCCATTGAGGAGCGTTATGCGCGTGATATTTTGCCGCAGAGCGATATGCTCAGTATGCGTCGTTTGCGCTTTGGTATTGTCTTTTTGACGATTGGAGCGGCACTCACAATCAATATTTGCATCGAGCAACAAATTCTTGTTCCCAATCTGCTGTGCGCTATCTTCACTTGCATCGGCGTGCTGATTTTTGGTGAGGATCTCAAGCAAACCAAGCTCTTCTTTATCGCTTGCGGAGCACTTGGCGTCTTCAGTATTGGTGAACTTTGGTTGAACAACTATTACACAAAACAGTATTCCTACGAATTGTCGGGATGGGATCCTGATGCATACAAGCTTTTTTTAGGTTTGCGAATCGTTCAGGTCGCAGGCGTGTTCTTGGCGGCGAGCGTTTTTTGGGTTCTTTTGAATCTGCTGTCGAATTTTGTTAAGGAACGCATTTTCGAACACTACAAAGGTCCCGATACCGAAGTCATTTCCGCGCGCGCTACCGAACGCTTGCGCAAATCCTTTGGCCGTCGTATTCTCGTTTGCAAAATTTTGTTTTTCGTCTCTGCCACCGCATTGGCACTTGAATCTATATTCCAATTGGAGTATCCTTGGATATGGTGGATATCTATTCCAACGGTGATTGCGTCTACCATAGCATTTGCTTCGCTTTTGTATGCGTTGCTTGACCATTTGGAGTGGCAATCAAACAGTTAACGTCGCATAAAAAAGAATGCGATGGGGCATAATGAGTATGTAATTTCCAAATTACAAAAAAAGGAGTGCTTATTATGCAAAACCAAAACAACAATCAAAACAAGAATCAAAACCCAAACCAAAACAAGAACCAGAACCAAAACAAGAACCAGAACAATCAAGACAGACAAAATAACAATCAGTACGAGCAAAAGAAGAACGAGCGTTAAGCGCGTCCCCCTTTGGGGGATACATATTCCTTTTGCTCGTGCCGCTTTTGATAAGAGAGGAGGGGGAAAGCTGTGTTTGCCATAGACCGTATACCAAATGACATATTTGCATTTTTGACGTCTCAGGGAATCGACATCAATTCCATATTGTTGGCGGCGTATGCCGACCGCACACGTGAGCACATGGTGGGGGATGAATATTTGTTTGTCACCGAGGAGTCACTCATTCATCTACATAAAGGCAAGGGCGAAAATATCCCTCTTGTCACATCCTATCCCATTAAAGAACTGCGCGGCATTTGCGTGGAGGAATTGCTTTCTTCGGGGCGCTTAGTTGCACATCGCAAAGAGGAAAACGAGCCCGTTTTGCTTGCCGCGTTTACCAACTTTTGCAAGGAGTCGATGTTCCTCTTTGCCAAATACGCAAACAAGGTTGCCGCAGGCGAGGAAGTTGTCATAGACGAAAAGGATGATCCTGCCGCAAAACAATGCCCCAAGTGCGGATTGCGTTATCCCGATCTCAACCGGCGCATTTGTCCGCATTGTATGGAAAAGGGAAAGATTTTCCGCCGTTTTTCCGTATTTTTGATGCGTTACCGTGTGTCGATTCTCATCACAATGCTTTCGCTGGCTGCAATGACGGCATTCAGTATTCTCGCGCCTTATCTTTCCAGTGGCTTCTTCTATGACGAAGTGATCTACGGTGTAGGAGAATTTGCAGGAGAGATTTTGCTGGTGCTCGGTTTGATTATCGCTACGCGTCTTGGCAAAACGCTTGTCACTATGGTCAATAACTACGTTACCTCACGCATTGCGGCAAATATGGTTTTCGACCTCAAAAAGACTATCTTTTCCGCCATTGAGCGCCTTTCTTTGGGCTTCTTTACGGGTCGCCAAACGGGCGGATTGATGACGCAAATCAACGAGGATGCCAACACCATTTATTCTTTCTTCTGTGACGGTGTTCCTTATATGCTTATCAACATCGTACAGGTGATTGTGCTTGCCGTACTGCTGTTTACGATGCAACCGATGCTGGCATTGGTATCGCTCATTACCGTTCCCGCATTTTTGTTCTTGGTCAAGTGGATGTACCGCCGCCAAAGAATGTACCACGCACGCCGCTTTGCAGGCTCAAAGCAGATGAACTCCTTCTTGGCGGATGTTTTTTCGGGGATGCGTGTTGTTAAAGCATTCTCCAAAGAGGATGTTGAAATTTCCCGTTTTACTGTTAAAAACCAAAATCTTGCCGCAAGCGAAAAAAAGTTGGCGCTCTTTTCCAATTACAGTTGGCCCGTTGCGCATCAACTGCTCCACCTTGGCAACATTGTTGCCTGGGCGCTTGGCGGGTGGATGATCATTTCCGGCAGAGGCGGTATGACCTACGGTACGCTTCTGACCTTTATCGCTTATATGAACATGATCTACTCGCCGCTTGAGTTTTTTGTTAACTTTTTCGATCAAACCGCCGATTGCTCCAATGCATTGCAACGTTTGTTTGAAATTATGGATGCAGAACCCGATGTAGTAGAAAAAGAGAACCCCGAACGCCCCGAGCATTTGGGCGGTAGTGTGGAATTCAAAAACGTTTCTTTTTCTTACCAAAAGGGAAGAAAGATTATCAACGATGTCAGCTTTGATGTTCCGGACGGACACGTACTCGGCATTGTCGGTCATACGGGTGCGGGAAAGAGTACGCTTGCAAATCTTCTTTTGCGTATGTATGAGGTAGATGAGGGCGAAATTTGCATTGGCGGCTATCCCATTAAGGATTTGGAACTCGCCACGCTTTACCGACACATTGCAATCGTTTCGCAAGAGACCTATCTCTTTATGGGAACGATTCTTGAAAACATTCGTTACGCACGCCCCGATGCAAGCTTTGAAGAGGTTGTTGAAGCGGCAAAATGTGCAGGCGCACACGATTTTATTATGAAGCTTCCCGATGCATATCATACGCGCATCGGCTTTGGATATCAAGATCTTTCGGGTGGAGAACGTCAACGTGTATCGATTGCGCGTGCCATTTTGAAGAACCCGAAAATTCTCATTCTTGACGAAGCAACGGCGGCAATGGATACTGCCACCGAGCGTCGCATTCAAGAAGCACTTGCCCAACTGATTAAGGGTAAGACCACCATTATGATTGCACACCGCCTTTCCACCCTGCGTGATGCCGACGAGCTGGTTGTTATCGAGCATGGAAAGGTAGCGGAACGCGGCACACACAAGGAACTCCTCGAAAAAGAAAACGGTGTTTACAAAAAACTGTTTACCTTGCAAGAGGAAGCCCTTAAGAGTGCCGGTATTAGCGAGTAAGAAAGGAGAACCGATATGAGACCACCTATGGGTAACAGACCTCCATTCCCCGGTGGGGGATTTCCTGGAGGACCTTTTGGAAAAGGCCCCGATAGAGGACCCACACGCACCTTGGCTGAACTGTCGGTTACAGTTTGGCTTACCCCCAAGAATGCTGAATTTTACATCAAAAACGATTTTCTGCATATCAAAACCGAATCTTATGAGGGCAGAGTACATTTGTGTCGCCAATTCCCGTTTGAATTGGAATGGGAATTCATTTCGGTTATGAACGAGGAGCAGGCAGAGGTTGGTATTATTAAGGCGACGGCGCTGTTTGCGGGGGCAGGTGAAGATTTGCTTCGCAAAGAGCTTTCCCGTCGTTATTACGCCCCCGTCATCGATAAGATCATCGGTGTTAAGGAGCGTTACGGTTTTTCCTATTGGCGGGTGCACACCGCTGAGGGAAATGTCAATTTCACTCTGCACGATACGTATCGCAGTATCATTCGTGCCACGGGCGGACGCATTGTGATGTTGGATGTAAACGGCAATCGCTTTGAAATTCCCAACGTAGAAGCGCTTGATCGCAAGAGCTACAAAAAAATCGAGCTCTACCTTTGAGGTATTGGAATATGAAAAAAGCAAAGAAACCAACCCTGCGCCAAAGAGTGAGCGAGCTT
>JAFYRH010000018.1 GCA_017559555.1 Clostridia bacterium | reverse complement strand
GGCAACAAAGGTTATACCCTTGCTTGTTGAGAGAAGATTTAGTATAAGGCTTCCCCTTGAGGGGAAGCTGTCACCGAGAGGTGACTGATGAGGTGTAGCCGCCATAGGCGGCGTTTGGCTATGAGTGTTCTTGACGGATGCTACGCATCCTACACCTCATCCGCCTCGTGTTACTCGGCACCTTCCCCTCAAGGGGAAGGCTTTTTGGTTGTGCGAATCGCTTTTGCATAGCAAAAGCCAGCGGACCCCGCCGCTGGCTAGTAATATTGGGCTTTTAGCCCTTGTGCATACCACCCGTTGTTTGACGGGTGGTTATGATGGGGTGCATATTAAGATTTATAAACCCACTCCAAGGGGGACTTGGTAAGGTCAGATTTTGCGGTATCAACGTTCCATTGCTTTTCGCGCCAACCCACACGGGTATTGAAGGAGTCGGAGGCATCGGCAATCAGCTTTTGGGCTTCTTCTGCATCGGGATGCAGGCAAAGCTTGATGTAACGCCATTGATAACGGGAGCGTTTTACAAAAGCAAGTCGATCGCCGGCAAACTCTTCTGCGGCATTCCACCACGCGTCAAAATCCGCCTCGTTTGCAAGGTATTCTTCCGTGGTGATAGCATCAAAGGGATTGCCGTTTGCAAGCTGGTGTCCATCGGCGGAAAGCTCAATAATCTTGTCGATATACATACGAACGTATTCCCAACCGTCGCCATAAAAGGCTTCAAGGAAAGAATTCATATATGCGTTGTATTCTTCTTCGCTCATATAGGGGTTTTGCAAAAGCTTGGAGATGAGATATACACGCAACTCGCCAAACTCACCCGAGGGGTTCATAAAGTTGCCGACAAGGGTCAAGCCTCCAATGCCGCACTCGGCAAAAAATCGAATGTTTTCACGCAGTGTTCCAAGGTTAGCAAAGGTAGGAATGTAGTCTGTGGTAGCGGTGACGCCGTATTCCATATATACGTTCTCGCAAACGGCGCTCCATCCGCGCACGCTTTGGGCAAACGCAAGGGCTTCGGGGCAGGTTTCATCGGTTAAGGGATGTGAGATGTGGCATTGCGAGGTATTGAAATAAACCGAAACGTTTTGGGCAAGCTTTGTGAGCGTGGGGGCTGTTTTTAAGTACGCGCGAACCACCAATTCGATTTTGAGATTGGGAAAACGCGATGCGAATTTTTCGGCAACGGCATTGACAAAACGCGCGTAAATGCCTGCGGGGCTGCCTTCTGTGTTCGCAATTTCCACACACGCTTCGCAAGAACAAGAGAGGTCTGTTTCGGAGTCGGGGGAGAAGCAAAGAATATCTACCTCTGCACCCGACAAAAGATAATCTTGCACCTTTTTGATTGCCTTTGCAACATTTTCGGGGTTGGAGAGGCAAGGAGCGGTAGAGCCGTCACCTACGATGGAATTTAGAGAGAAGGTTTTGATTACTCCGCGATCGCGGATGTTGCCACCGTTCTTTTCGGCAAGTTGTTCGATGGGGTACCAAGGGTTGCGCAAGATATCGAATGCGGGGTCAAAACTATCCAAAACACCGGTGCCCACAACAAGATCGGAATCATTCACTACGATCGTGTTCGAGGAATAGACGTACACACCCAAGAATTTTTCAAGGAATGCGTAAAGACCGTAGGCGAGACCGCGTTCGTTTCCACCCGCAACGGTAAGACCGTTTTCATCGGCGGTGATTTTATAGCCGCCCGCAGGCAGGGAAGAATCCAACAAGAAAGCGATTTTGTAACCGTCGGAGGCGATGGAAATGTTCTTTTTGCCAAGGTACCAAGCAAGCTCTGCAGCGGCATAGTTTTCAATAACACTATCACCGCACGTAATATTTACGTTTGTGATTTTCTTCTCCGCAGGAGTGGCTTCTATGCCGCTTTTTGCAGACGTGGTTGCGTTTTTTTGAGAATTGTTACTTGATTGATAGGATGTTTGCGGCTTATTGCAAGCGGCAAGAACGCATATCAACATAGCAACCGTCAAAAGGAGGGCGAATATTCTTTTTATCATACTCATTTTTATAAAATCCTTTCTTCAATGTAAATTTGCTTTGTTGATAGGCTTACCAGCGAGACCATTGCCAGTTGTCCTCGCTCCAATAAATGCCGTACTTTTTAATTTCCTCTTCAAATGCAGGCTGCAGGGTTTTGTCAAAGCGCGCCAAGAACCAACGCCATTGCAAGCTGGATTTATGAACGTTATCCTTGCGCGCTTCGTCGGCAAGAGCCTCGGCTTTATCCCACCAATCGGTAAAGGACTGCATTTGTGCAATGAATTCCTCGGCGGGAATGCGTGCTAAGGGATGCATATAAATGTCTCCGCAATAATCTTCAAATATTTCGGAGGTCTTGTCGATGTACATACGAATGTATACCCAACCGTCACCGTAGTAGGCTTCGAGGAATTCGTCCATGAGGCGATAGTATTCTTCTTCGCCCATATAGGGGTTCATCATCAGCTTTGCCAAGAGGTAAGCGCGGAGTTCTCCAAACTCACCCGTGGTGGAGTTGCGGTTACCCTGCGGGAACATACCCTTTGCGTTGTGTTCTGCAAAGAACTGCATATTTTCTTGCAGGACGTGCAGGTTTGCATAGGTGGGAATATAGAAAGCAAAGTTTGTGGTGTAATCCCAAATGTGAATGTTATCGCAAATTTCGCTCCACGCTTCAAGGTCGCGGCAGAATTTTGCGTTTGCAGGGCAATCGGGGTCATTCAAAGGATGTGTAAAGCAGCAGGTAATGGAGCACAAACGAATGCAAACGTTTGCTTCGGGAACGATGTTTTGGGGAGGGGTTTGCGAATACGCATAAGCAAGCGTATCAATGGTAACGTGGGGATAATCGGTTGCGATGTTTTTGGCAACTTCGTTTACAAATGCAAGAATTGTGCCGGAGGGGCTACCGTAATAGGCATCCCAAGCCAAGCAATCGGCACAGCGACATTGGTCTGCATCGTTTTGTGAAACCGAAATAATGGTTGTGGTAGGTACTTTTTCAAGCTGTGCTCTTACGTTTTTAATGACGTTTGCCAAGTTTCTTTGACCGACTTCGGTGTTCAAAGAGAGGCAGGGGTTGACGGAAGTACCGCCACCGGTCTCGGTCAATGAGCCAAGGGTGTGCACAAAGAGGTTGCCGTAATCCCAAGCGCCGCCAAGACTTTCATCCCAAGAGTTCCACCAACCGTCAACCATATTAACGCCGTTTTTCACGCACCATTGATATCTGTATTGGTTGGGGACCCATTTATACCAGTCGTTTACACGCATTTGGAACACGGGGGTGTACTCAATCATTTTACCCTCTTCTATAATGATGTCGCCCTCGGTGGGGTAGACTTCAAGATAGGGGGTATAGGAACGCAAGCCCGCGTATTCTTCGAGAAATCCGTAAACGCCGTAGAGAACACCGCGACCGTTACCTCCGCGAATGTCCATACCGAGGTATTTACCGGAGAACTTTGCTTCTACGCAGTATCCGTCCTCGTCAAGGGAATAATCCAAGTAAATATCAATGGGGAAGCCCCCCTCACTTACGGTAATGGAGCGTTTTTCAAGATACGCAGTCAATTCCGAAACAGCGGTCAATTCCGCAGGGGAGTCGCCTGCCGTAATGGTGACGTGCGTCAGCTTCAGCTTGCCGTCGGGGGTAAGACCTGCTTGCCACAAAGGAGTGGTTTCTTCGGGCTCGGTCTCCTCGGGGGTTGTTTCCTCAGGTGTTGTCACATCGGGGGTGGTACCCTCGGGGGTGGTTTCTGAATTGGTTGTTTCTTGGGGAGTAGTGTCTGTGTTGTTATCTCCTTGCTTGTTGCAGGCGGCAAAGAGCACAACGAGCATCAACAAAAGAGAGATCAGCACAAAACGAGAACGGTTAGAGAGCTTCATTTTGACACGTTCCTTTCTTAAACAGATTTGCAAAATACGGTAGAAATTTATAACGTATATTCATTATAACATATATTTTCTCAAAATGTCAACTGCTTTTTTGCTTTGCTTTTTTGGGGGAAGCAAAAGCCGCCCAAACCAAAGTTGAGCGGCTTACGTTTTTGCGTGTTATTTTGTTTTGTTCAATTACTTATACGACCACATTCCGGGGCCCTTGGATAGATTTGATTTTTCTATATCAACGTGATATTTCCCTTCGCGCCAAGCCATTCCAAGACCCTCGACCTCTTGAATGAGAGCGATCGCTTTTTCCTCGTCGGGGTGGAGCATCAGTTCCATATAACGCCAATGCAAACGGGAGCGTTGCACAAATTCGAG
>JAFYRH010000159.1 GCA_017559555.1 Clostridia bacterium | reverse complement strand
CCCGTGCAAATGCATGGGCGCGGTTCTTTATTATCCCTGCGCCGTTGGTTGTTCATTCACCGCCACGGCGGGGGTGTTGGTCGTTGTCGAAGCAGTCGCGGGCAGGTCGGTTGCGGGGGTAGGGGAGGCGTGTGTATAGTTGATTTGCTGCATCATTGAGCGTGCGGCAAAATCTTCTTCGGGTGTGCCAAGGCCGAAGCTGATGGCGATTGCCGTGTTGACGTGGTTCATCACCTCATCGTCAAGGTGTCCCATTTTTTCCTTTAGGCGGCGTTTGTCAAGGGTTCTGATTTGTTCAAGCAGGATGACGGAATCCTTGGCGAGTCCTACCTCGCCGGCATAAATATCGATGTGTGTAGGGAGCTTTGCTTTGCTCATTCGTGAAGTAATTGCCGCCGCTATTACGGTGGGGCTATATCGGTTTCCGATGTCGTTTTGCACAATCAATACGGGGCGCAATCCCCCTTGCTCCGAGCCTATCACGGGGCTCAAGTCTGCATAATAAATATCTCCGCGTCTGACACTCATTGTCATGCTTCCTTTCTTTTCTTTGCTCCTCGCGGGCTTTCTGTTCGTATTATTTCCAAGAATAGGCGGAGCTTAAACGCTATCCAAAAAAGTTTTTGGGTGGAATATTCTGGCGCGAGAGGGGCTTGTTATCAAGATATGCCGCTTCTTGTCGAGTGGTGTCGAAGGGTAGAAAAAATGCACAAAAAAGAATCAAGAGACGCGATTTTGTCTTTATTTTATTAAAAAAGTTTAATAAAAGGTAGATTTTTTTTACAAAAAGGGTTGCAAAAAGCAAAAAAATGTGATATACTACATACGGTAGAATAACAAGTATGGAGAGTGGGCCGAGAGAGACCCGCTCTTAATTTTTGGATTTTTTAAAAAAGAGGATATGAAAATGAAAAAGAACGCAAAGGGTGTAGTCGGTGCGGTACGCACAATTGCAGAGCCGCTTGCCGAAGAGCTTGGATACGTCTTGTGGGACGTTGAATACGTCAAGGTTGGCGCAGATATGTATTTGCGCATCACCATCGACAGTGAAGAAGGCATCACCATAGAAGATTGCGAAAAAATGCATCGCGCCATCGATCCGCTTCTGGATGAGGCAGATCCCATCGACGAGGCATATCACCTTGAGGTTTCCTCTCCCGGTATTGAGAGAGAACTGAAGGAGGATTGGCAAATCGAGGCTTGCGAAGATTGGGACGTTGAGGTTCGCCTCTATGCACCCATGAACGGTGCCAAGAGCTATCTTGGTAAGCTTGCCGGACTGAACGAGGCAGGCGAAGTACTGCTCGCGGTCGAGGGCAAAGAAGAACCCATCGCATTCCCCCGCGCTTCCATCGCATCGCTCAAGACGCGTTTTCAATTTGACTGATCACACACGGTTTATAGATAGAGAAAGGATTGCAAAGCAATGAATACTGAATTTTTTACTGCCCTTGATTTGTTGGAAAAGGAAAGAGGCGTTCCTGCCGCTTATATGATCGAAAAGATCGAGGCTGCTCTCGTTTCCGCATACAAAAAGGAATATGGCAACAATACCAACGTTCGTATTTTGATCGATCCCAACAAAAAGGACGTTAGAGTCTATCAGCAAAAAGAGGTTGTTGAGGTTGTTGAAAACCCCGAAACCCAAATTTCTCTTACTGATGCAAAGTGCATTGCCAAAAAATACAAGTTGGGCATGTTTGTTGAAACCGAAGTTAAGCCCAAGAATTTCCGTCGCTTGAGTGCTGCTGCCGCAAAGTCGGTTATCATTCAAGGCATTCGCGAGGGTGAGCGTATTGCTATGCAAGAAGCTTATGAAAACAAGCACGAAGAAATCATCACCGCAACGGTTAGCAAGGTTGATAGAGAAACCGGTAACGTTCTTCTCGAAACCGACACCAGCCGTGCAGTTCTGCTTCGCTCCGAGCAAATTCCCGGTGAGGAATTTATGGTTGGCGATAAGATCAAGGTTTTCGTTATGGAAGTTAACAAAGAGGCTCGCGGCCCCGTTGTAACACTTTCCCGTGCACACGCAGGCTTGGTTCGCCGTTTGTTCGAGTTGGAAATTCCCGAAATCGCTGACGGTATCGTTATTGTTAAGGGTGTTGCACGTGAGGCAGGCTCCCGTACCAAGATTTCCGTTTACTCTCGCGACGAGGACGTTGAGCCGGTAGGCGCATGCATCGGTAACAAGGGTGTACGTCTCAACAGCATCATCAACGAGCTCTGCGGTGAGAAGATCGACATCGTTCACTACGACGAGAGAATCGAAGAGTACGTTGCAAACGCACTCGCTCCCGCTGAAGTTATTTCCGTTACCATGACCGGTGAGAGAGCTTGCCGCGTTCGCGTAGCTCCCGATCAACTCTCCTTGGCTATTGGTAAGGAAGGACAAAATGCACGTCTTGCCGCACGTCTTACCGGCTGCAAGATCGACATTAAGTCCAGCGATTACGAAGACTGATCAAAATGGAAAAAAAGGTAAAAAAGATTCCCATGCGCCGTTGCGTGGGATGCAATGAACATAAACCCAAGGCAGAACTTTTGCGCGTGGTTCGTGAGCCTGAGGGCGGCATTTCGCTTGATTTTAAGGGTAAAAAATCCGGTCGTGGCGCATATATCTGCCGTGACGTTAAGTGCTTGAAGAAAGCACGCAAGAGCCATAGAATCGACCGTGACCTCGAATGTGTTATTTCCGAAGAGGTATACGATGCTATGGAACAAGAACTTGAAAACAATGATGAGTGATACAAACCGCGCCTTGCTGTTCTCCTTAGGGCTTTGCGCCAAGGCGGGCAAGTTGATTTACGGCGTGCCTATGGTATGTGAGGCACTCAAAAAACAAAAAACGGTTGTGGCTGTCTTCAGTGCCGCCGATAATTCTCCCAACTCTGCCAAGCGTCTTTCTGACCGTTGCACCTATTACGGTGTTCCGCTCTACACGCTCGATATTGACGGTGACACGCTTTCGGGAGCGGTGGGGAAGAGCGGTAGACTTGCGGCTCTGGCAGTTACCGACCAAAATCTTTGCCAACTGGTTCTTTCCAAGTTGCCAAAGGATACCGAATAAGATAAGCACGAGAATTGACCTCTGCGGGGTCAACATCGAAATTTTATGATTTCGCACGGCGCTGCGGCCGCGCGAGGAATCAGGAGGAAATATGGCTTCTACTATCAATCAACAATTTAAAATCACCAAGTTTGCCAAAGATTTGGGAATGAAGAGCAAGGATCTTGTTGAACTGCTTGCTCAAAACGGAATTGAGGCAAAGACTACCCAAAAATCTCTCGAACCGTTGGAGTTTGATATCCTGTTTGAATCTTTGACACAGGCAAATCAAATCACCGACATCGGTAGCTATTTGGATGGTGTTACTTATATTCCTTCCAAGGCAAAGAAGGCTGAAAAGACCGAAAAAGCCGAAAAAGTCGAAAAGGCAGAAAAAGCTGAAAAAGTCGAAAAGACCGAAAAAGTCGAAAAGGCGGCAGAACCCAAAGTGGCTGAAGCGCCTAAAAAAGCCGAAAAAGTTGAAAAAGCCGAAAAAACGGTTGTAGAAAAGAAGGAGACAGCTCCCAAGGCTGCCCCGGCTTCTGCATCCGCACCCAAGGCAAAAGAAGAAGCCCCCGCTGCACGTCCGCAGAACGTAGCAGAAAAGAAGGCAGAAGAAAAGAAAGAGGAGAAGCCCGCACCTACGGCTCCCGCTACTCCTGCCGCACCCGCAAAGGAGGCCGCACCCGCAGCACGTCCCGCGGCCCGTCAACCCTACACCGGCAACCCCTTCCGTCCGCAGCAAAACAGTGCAGCCGGTATTAACGTAAAGCAAATTCCCACACAACCCGCAGCACGTCCTGCCGCACCTCAACAACGTGCACCGCAGGGTCAACAACCTGCATTTGGTGGCAACAAGCGCCCCGAGGGCTTTGGCGGTCCTCGTCCGCAAGGCGGCAATGACTTCGGTCAAAAGAAGGATCGCGGCGGATTCAACAAGGGCAACGATCGCGGACGCGGCGGCAACGGCTTTGACCGTGATAAGGGCGATTTCGTACAAAGCGCACCCAAGGATACCTTTAAGGCACAACCCATCGTGCGTGGCGCATCTACCAATATCAATCCCGACGGCACAAGAAAGGGTCCTCGCGTAATCGATACTCACACCTCTACAGTCGACCTTTCCAAGTATGATGAGCGTTTGGATAATTTCGTATCCGATCGCGACCAAAACCTGCAGGGCGGTAACCAAAAGCTCAAAAAGCAAAACAACGCACAGCAGGGCGGACAAAACAATTTTATCAAGGGCAACAAAAACAACAAGAAAGATAAAGGACGTCGTGGAAATGCTCCCGCCGTTCAACAACCTGTTAATTACAAACCCACATCTGTTGAAATTCCCGAGGAGATCGTAGTTGGTCAACTCGCATCCAAGCTTCACGTAACTGCCGGTGAGGTTGTTAAGAAGCTGATGCTCATGGGTATGATGGCAACCATCAACCAAGTTATCGACTTTGATACTGCCGCACTTGTTGCAGATGAGTTTGGCATCGAAGCTACTCCAGAAGTAGTTGTAAGCATTGAAGAGCGTTTGTTTGATGACGCAGTAGATACCGATGAACAACTCCAAGAACGCGCACCCGTTGTTTGCGTTATGGGTCACGTTGACCACGGTAAGACTTCCATTCTCGACGCTATTCGTAACACCAACGTAACTGCCGGCGAAGCAGGCGGTATTACCCAGCACATCGGTGCTTACCGCGTAAAAGCAAGTGGTCGTGATATCACATTCCTCGATACTCCCGGACACGCGGCATTTACTGCAATGCGTGCACGCGGTGCAATGGCAACCGATATTGCAATTCTCGTAGTTGCTGCCGATGACGGCATTATGCCTCAAACCGTTGAGGCGATCAACCACGCAAAAGCGGCAGAAATCGACATCATTGTTGCAATTAACAAGATGGATAAACCCACCGCTAACCCCGATCAAATTAAGCAAGAACTCACCCAATACGGCCTCGTTCCCGAGGAATGGGGAGGAGATACCATTTGTGTTCCCGTATCGGCTCTTACAAGACAAGGTATTGACGACCTGCTTGAGAGCGTATTGCTCGTAGCTGACGTTAAGGAACTCAAGGCAAATCCCGACCGCCGTGCAAAGGGTATCGTTATTGAAGCAAAGCTCGACCGCGGACGCGGACCCGTTGCAACCATTCTGGTTCAAAACGGTACGCTCCACAGTGGAGATACCATTATTGCAGGTACCGCAGTTGGTCACGTTCGTTCGATGACCGACCATATGGGCAGAACGCTCAAGTCTGCGGCTCCCTCTGTTCCTGTTGAAATCACGGGTCTTTCCGAAGTTCCCTCTGCAGGTGACGAATTCCAAGCAGTTGAGGACGAAAGAATGGCAAGAACCTTGGCAGACCAACGCCGTGACAAGGCTAAGGAAGATACCTTCAAGGCTAACGCACGTGCAAACCTCAACGATTTGTTCGCACAAATCTCCGAGGGTGTTAAGGATCTGAACATTATCGTTAAGGCTGACGTTGACGGTTCTGTTGAAGCAGTTAAGGCATCGCTTCTCAAGCTTTCCAACGAGGAAGTTAAGGTTCGCGTAATTCACGCAGCGGCAGGCGGTATCACCGAGGGCGACGTTACCTTTGCGGCAGCATCCAACGCAATTATCGTTGGTTTCAACGTTCGTCCCGATAAGACCGCACTTGACTCCGCAGAGCGTCAAAACGTAGACGTACGCACTTACCGTGTTATTTACGAGTGTCTCGAAGAGATTGAGGCTGCTATGAAGGGTATGCTCGCACCCAAGTTCCGCGAGAATCTGCTCGGCCACGCAGAAGTACGTCAAACCATTCACGTACCCAACGTTGGCACCATTGCAGGTTCCTATATTCAAGACGGTAAGGTTACCCGTCAATCGCAAATTCGCGTTGTTCGTGACGGTGTTGTAATCTTTGAGGATAAGATTTCCTCACTTAAGAGATTTAAGGACGATGCCCGTGAAGTGGCTTCCGGCTACGAGTGCGGTATCGGTCTTGAAAAGTTCAACGATATTAAGGTTGGCGATATTCTCGAAGCTTTCATTATGGAGCAAATCGAGCAATAATCGCAAGAAGCAGTAAACTCCCATGGCGTGGGCGGTAAAACCGCCCGGCTGGGGAGAAAAAGGAAGGAAGTGATCAGGCATGCTTCGTGAAAAATCCTGCGGTGCACTTGTTGTGCGCCGAGACGAAGAGGATGGAAAACAATATCTTTTGATGATACGGCACAAGCTTGGCGGTCACCGTTCTTTCCCCAAGGGACATATGGAGCCGGGTGAGACCGAATATATGACGGCTGTGCGTGAGGTGTTTGAGGAGACCGCAGTACAAATTCGCATTGATTGCAAGTTCCGCGAGACGGTGCATTACAATCCCATGCCGGGCGTCACCAAGGAAGTGGTCTATTTCCTGACACATACCCAGCAAAAGCATATCAAGGCACGCGAAGGCGAGATCGCGCAGGTTGAGTGGGTACCGCTTGAACAAGTGGAAAGCTCCTTGACCCACGAGAATGATAAGGTAGTCTTCCGTTCCGCTATGAAAACGCTGCAAGCCGAAGAGTAATAAGCTAAAGGATAAGTTTTTGTCACAGGACACACATTTTTTCCAAAGCATCGCATATATTGTACTACCAAATTGGTGTGAAAGGATTTTTTGCGATGAAAATGTTTGTGTGGCGCGCTCCCGCGTTTTTGGCACCATTGCTTCAAAAGCTGTTTGGCAAACGCCGAGCGAAAAAGAAGAAAGAATAAAAAGAGAACGCAAGCCAAATGGTGTGTACTCTTAAGGACAGTTTTAACTTTAGAAAACTTATGGTCTGGGCACGATGTGCCCAGACCATTCTCTTTTTATTGCCGTGAAAAGAAAATTTCAATAATTCTCAAAAATTCTCTTGACATTCTTCGGTATTTATGATAGAATTCTAATAGAATTTATAAACTCAAGGAGATTGTTCTATGAATTACGAAAAGATTATAGTTGAATTGTTGGGAAGAATCCAAGTATTGGAGGAGCAAGTGGCAATGCTGATGCAAGAAAAGAATCAAGCATCCGAACAAGAAGTGAATAAAATCACCACAGACGATATTCGTCAGTATATTCTTGAATTAAAGAGAGCCGCAAAAAATGTAGGAAAACCGTTTATCATTTTAAAATCAGGCGATATTCACAAGGAGCTAAATTTAAAGAGCAGAATGCCGCAGGTTTGTAATGCTATGAGGCAATCTATGAATGAAGGCGATACTGTATTGCACACTACTCCGAGCGGTAACTCGTCCACCATCGAAATTCAATATAATGTTTGATGGAGGCTTATTATGGCAAGGAGATATTCTAAACCCGGCAGACGAGCAGGATTGTTTATCGGTGGCGTTATGTTCGGTCT
>JAFYRH010000158.1 GCA_017559555.1 Clostridia bacterium | reverse complement strand
GATGATGGGATGCTCGGGAGCGATAACCATAAAGGTTACACCAAACAGCGTATCGGGACGGGTTGTGTAAATGCGAAGCTTTTCGTCAATCTCCTTGAGGGAGAAGTTAACGAATGCACCGGTGGATTTACCAATCCAGTTCACTTGCTGTTGCTTAACGTTGGGGAGATAGTCTACCTCTTCAAGTCCTTGCAAAAGCTTATCTGCATACTCGGTAATGCGCAGATACCAAACGGTTTTGGACTTTTGTACGATGGCGCTATGGCAGATATCACATTCACCGCCTTGGGAGTCCTCGTTAGAGAGAACAACCTTACAGCTGGGGCAATAGTTAACGAGTGCGTTATCACGGAATACGAGTCCGCGCTCGAACATTTTGAGGAAGATCCATTGTGTCCAACGGTAGTAATCCTCTTCGGTGGTATCGACTACACGAGACCAGTCGAAAGAGAAACCAACTCTTTTGAGCTGAGATGTAAACTTTTCGATGTTGCGGTCGGTAACGATACGGGGATGGAGATTATCCTTAATAGCGGTGTTTTCGGTGGGAAGACCGTATGCGTCAAAACCAATCGGGAACAATACGTTATAACCTTGCATACGTCTCTTGCGAGAAACAACTTCAAGGCCGGAATATGCCTTGATGTGACCTACGTGCATACCGTGTCCGCTAGGATACGGAAACTCGACAAGGTTGTAATATTTGGGCTTGGAGCTACTGTCTTGCGCTTCAAAAGCGTGCTCCTCTTCCCATCTCTTTTGCCATTTGGATTCAATTTGTCTAAAATCGTATTTCATCTTATTCCTCCTTGTCGGATGCGGCTTCTGCTGCCTCATCGATACCGACAAAATGTATTTCCTCGGCGTCGCCGTAAAGTTTTTCAAGTTGATAGAAATCGCGTTGATCGCGGCTGAAAATGTGCACCATTACGTGACCGTAGTCGATAACTACCCAGCCGTCGCTATCTCTGCCCTCATAGTGCAAGGGGTCAATGCCACAAAGGGAGAGCTTATATTCAACCTCGCCACCAAGAGATTTTACGTGTGTGTTAGAGTTACCCGTGGCAATGACAAAATAGTCGGTGATGACGGTTTGGTCATTAACACGAAGAACCTTAAGCTTGTATGCCTTTTTGGCATCCAGAACGTCAAAAATGGCGTGTGCCATTTCTTCGGACGTAGAACCTTGGTTGATCGAAGGGATTTTTTCTTGCATTGTTTGATCCATTGTTTATTGCTTCCTTTCAATAGGGTTTCAGACAAGCGGAAGATCTCTTTCCGCCGCAGTATAGACATTGTGAAATTGGGGATTTTGCACGCGGTCAAAAAGCCCCGCGGCATCGAAGTTTGAAACTTCAATAGGCGTCTCAGGATAGGTCAATTCATTGATCTGTCGGCAAGCACCCTCACGGTTGAGAACGTAATACCACGCACCGCTCTGCCCTTTGACTGCCTGCCCCGCCAAAGTTTGCATAGGGACTTCCTCAGGGCTACATTCGCGCAGAACGGCGCACAAACGAACCGCCTCAACAATACCGATGTCGGTTTGCACGCCCGTGAGCGATGCTCCTGCCAAACGGAGATAATCTTGCGAGTTCAGCGTACGGCATTTTTCGGCAAAGGCACGCAAAAACAGCTTTTGCGCATCTAAACGTCCAAGGTCTGCATTGACGTAACCCGAACGGTAACGCACAAAATGCTCGGCAGATTTTCCGTCAAGATGTTGCATTCCCGCTTCGAGCGAGATGTGCAGATCCTGTGTGGGATCGTGGTATTCCATTTTCTGCGGCACGTCAACGTCCACACCGCCAATAGCATCAACCATTTTGCAAAAGTGATCGAGACTGATAACGGCAAAATAATGGATGGGGATCCCGAGCGTTGAAGAGAAAAAATCTTTGATGCCACTCTCCCCCAACGTTGAGAGTGCACCGTTGATTTTTTTATAATCCTTGGTTGTATACTCCGCATAGGTGTCACGCGGAATTTGCAGGATCGACGTGCTTTTTTCATCCTCATTGATGCTGATAAGCAGAATGCTATCGGTAAGCCCCGAGGCGCGGTCACATCCCAAAAGAAGAATGCGTGTAACGCCCTCCTTGGGGAAAAGATTTGCGGCGGGTTCGGTATCGGTTGGCTCTTCTGCCACCGCAAAAAACGATGCCGTGCACAAGGCAAGGCTGATAATGAACCCGCAGAATTTGATATATTTTCTCATCTTTACACCTCTTATTGAAATATGTAACGATGAGTGTGTTTTCTTTTTGATTATTTTTGATCTCTTGCCGCCTCGACCAAAAGCTCGTTGCGTGCGCGAATGGTGTCTTCATCGATAGGGGCACCTTCGGCAAGCAGATCCTTG
>JAFYRH010000017.1 GCA_017559555.1 Clostridia bacterium | reverse complement strand
CTTCACCAATGAATTTAAAGCCCGTGAGAACGTTGTGCATCTTAACACCGTTTGCGGCGCAAATTTTTGCAGCAAGTTCACTGGTAACAATGCTTTTAACTACATAAGGATTGTTTGGCATTGTGTTGGTTTCTTTGTAAGCGGTAATGATATAATCTACCAAGAGAGCACCCATTTGGTTGCCCGTGATGGTAGCAAAAGAACCGTCAGCGGTACGGGACATAACGCCAACGCGGTCAGCATCGGGGTCGGTGGCAATTACCAAGTCGGAGCCAACCTTGTTTGCAATCTCAATGCCGAGTGCAAACGCTTCCGGATATTCGGGGTTGGGCTTTTTGACCGTGGGGAAGTTGCCGTCAATTTTCATTTGCTCGTCAACTGTGTAAAGATGCTTCAATCCTACACGCTCAAGAATTGCGGGAACAAGACGGTAACCCGTTCCGTGCAGAGGTGTATAAACGATTTTGAGTTCATTAGCTACCGCGGCTATAGCATCGGGGTTGACCGCTTGTGCCGCTACGTTAGAAAGGTATTTTTCATCCATTTCCTCGCCGATAATGGTTACAAGACCGGTTTCAAGCGCTTCTTGGAGAGGCATTTTCTTAACGTCCGCAAAAATATCAAGGCGAGCGATTTCAGCAGCAACGGTATCGGCATGCTCGGGAGGGAGCTGTGCGCCGTCTTCCCAATATGCTTTGTAGCCGTTGTATTCCTTGGGATTGTGCGAAGCTGTGATATTGATGCCTGCCACACAACCAAGCTCACGCAAAGCAAAAGAAAGCTCGGGAGTAGGGCGAAGAGAGTCGAAGAGATAAACCTTGATGCCGTTAGCGGAAAGAACAGAAGCTGCGGTTTCGGCAAAGGTTTGCGAATTTAAACGGCTATCGCAAGCAATGGCAACACCGTCGTTTGCGCGGCCTTCACGAACGATCAAATTGGCAAGACCTTGTGTGGCGTGTGCTACGGTATAAACGTTCATTGCGTTAAAGCCGGTTTTCATTGTGCCGCGCAAACCTGCCGTTCCAAAGGAAAGACCGGAAGAAAAGCGCAGAGCAACCTCGTTTTCGTCCTGTTCAATGGCGCGCAATTCTGCTTTCTCAGCATCGGTCAGGGCATCTGCCTCTAACCATTTGTAATAAGTGTTCCAGTATTCTTTCATTAGAGTTCCTCCGAGATATAAGATGTAGTTTGGCGGAGATATGAGTCAAAACAGAATATGTTAGTTGTTTTCAAGATATTCGGAAAGTGCTTTTGCAAGTTGATCGGGGCAGGATGTGCTCTTGAATCCGCAACGAATGCCCGAAAGGCGTTCAATTGCCTCGGTTACGGGCAGACCTTTTACAAGAGCGGCAACGCCTTGTGTATTTCCGGAGCAACCGCCGTGATAGCGAACCTCGGAAATGATGCCATCTTCGATGGCAATGTCGATAGCGCGAGCGCAAACACCGCGCGTAGAATAGGTGAAACGATCCATGTTAATGTCCTTTCTGTTTGGTATGCGAATAAATACCAACGGGAATATACTGCGGAGCGACGGTTGCCAAATAGAGCAAAAAAGGATACAGATCGCCTCCGCGAATGTCAAATGTTAAGTTATAGCAAGCCATAGCCCCGTCTTTATCGGTGGGAACTGTGTTGGCTGAAAGAAAAGCAATGCCAAAAAAACTTGCCGCACTCAAAACATCTGCCATTTGATTGCAGTCCTGTGTGGGGAGAGCAAGGCGGAAAAGTCCGTTCCTTTCGGTGCCGGGAGTAGAAAACGGCAGAATGTTTCTGCGCAAAAGCGCAAAACGCGTTTTGCGCGAGGCATCTGTTCCCGCAACGTCATAGGTAGCGGCAATTTTTAGTTCGTATTGCAAAATGAGCTTTGAAAAACCAACAAGCTCACCCTCAACTGCGTTTTCAATTGGTAAAACACAATATTCGCAATGTCCGTTAAAGACTTCCTCGCAAGCCGCATGAAAGCTGTGTGCATAAGCGGCGCGCGCATTTGGTACAAGTGTGGCAAATGCAAGGTAGGCATCATCGGTATAACTGCTTTTTTGATACACGATGCGTCCTGCGGCATTCGGCGAGATTTCTTCCGCATCGGGAAAGAGTGCCGCCACAAGAGACTCGCGGTTTTGCAATTCGTTGTAGAGTGCCTTGCAAAGGATCATACATTGTCGTGCTTCAAAAATCTTTCGGGAGCGCAAAAGCAAATCCTTATTATTGGTTGAGAGATTGGCTGATGGGGGGGATGCGGAAATTCGGTAATAGGGGAGTGAGGAGAGCAGATCCGCAAGATCGTCGCTTTGTGCAATTTCAATTGCCAATTCGCGCAAATGTGCAATCTCTTGCTCGCCAACAAGGTCAGCGCGCTCGGTCAGCTCCTGCAAATTCTCGGCTATTACATCTTCGGGGGAATACGTGGCAAAATCTCTTGTTGCAAAAGTGCCGTTCATAGTGTTCACCCTGCCTTATTCCTTGGGTTGAGGTGTTGGAGCTTCCATACCTTCGGCAGGAACTTCAATATTGTCAATTGCTTCTTCAACAGTAGCCTCAAAAACGTGCTCGTTTATTTCTTCTTTGGGCATAGCATCAAGATATTCCCCCACACAAGTTGCAAGGGTCGCGTTGTTTTGGGGAGTATAAAGGTCATATTTGTTGGCAAGTGCAAAAGCCAAAAGGTGTTTCTTTTCTTGCTTTGTCAAAGGTCCAAATCCGTCTGCCAAATTGGCGACCTCTCGACGGAGCTTGGGCTTTTTCTTTTCTTCAACCACATCGTCATCATTTTCGATGGGGAGTCCTTTATCCTCAAGACGCTTGTTGAGAAATTCTTTGGTCAACTCGATAATGGTAGCGAAGAGCGGAACTCCCAAGACCATACCTGCCAACCCCCAAATAGCGCCCATAACGGTGATGGAGATCATAACGCAAAGAGAGCTTACACCGGTGTTTTCACCAAGAATTTTTGGGGCAATGATGTTACCGTCGATTTGTTGAACGATAAGAATGCATAACAAGAAGGGAATGACTTTAATGGGATCTGTCAAAAGGATGATGAGTGCCGAAGGAATGACACCAACCCAAGGACCGACAACGGGAACGATATCGGTGATACCGATGATAACTGCAATCAAAAGTGCATAGGGCACGTCCATGATCGATATGATGATATAGACAAGAACACCGACAATGGTGGAGTCCAAGGTCTTACCGCGTAAAAATCCGCCAAAGGATTCGTCGGCAATGGTACAAATGCGGGTGATGCGTTCATTGATGCGATTGTTGAAAAGTGCTTTTCTTGTGCGCATAATGCTCGCATAAATTCTTTCCTTACCGGAGAGGAGATAAATCGAAATGAAAAGTCCAAAAATGATATCGGTCAAAACAAAGAACGTATCTCCGAGGTATTCAAAGATTACAAGAATGGTATTGCCGGAGAGGATACGGTTCATAATGGCATCAACGTCTACGTTTTCCAGGAGCCAATCCAATCCTTGCTTCAGCGAGTTGGCTTGAACGTTGGGGATTTGCAAATGGAATTGATCGTTGAGTTGTGCCAACAAACCGTTTACATTGATTAGTGTTGTTTCCAAAAGGGTTTCATAATTTTCCAAAAAGTCGAGTGCACTTGCAAAGAGCTGAGGAATGATCAACATCAGCAAAATGGCAAAAATGAGAACTAACACAATGTAAGTGCCAATGAGGGAGAGTGTTCTCCTTGCAGAGAAGGAGCGAACACCGGGGAAAACGAATATCTCGAACATACGGAAAATCGGGTTGCACAAATATGCAATGATTGCACCAATGATGACGGGGCGCAAAATACGGAAGATTTGTGCAATGAAAGCGGAGAAGCTTTCACGCTTGATGATGATGAACAAAAGTGCTAAAATTGCCAATACAGTGTAGAGTGCAATAAACTTGAG
>JAFYRH010000157.1 GCA_017559555.1 Clostridia bacterium | reverse complement strand
CTCCCGCGCAGGCTACTATACTTCCCCCGTGCAAGCTCGCGAATGTGCAGCCGAGGTCAACATTCTCGAACTTTATGAAACCGAACATACCTACCGCATGCAATTTACCTTAACAGCTAATGGAGAAACCTCCGATGTTTACAACGCCGTTTTTATTAAACGAAGCGACGGAAGCTGTTATTGGAAAGCATTGCGTGTGATTTGAAAAAAGCTGTTGCGGGCATCACCCTCCTGCAACAGCTACCTTTTTAGGGGTTGTATTTTGACCCCAAATATGTTATACTGATAAAAAACAAACACAAAAAGGAGCGCCCAATGAAAGATTTTCTCACCCCCGATTATATGTTTGGCACCTTCGAGGAGGTCACTCCTGCATTCTTACAATCTATCGGTGTGCGTGCTCTCTTGATTGACATCGACAACACCCTCGCCCCCTATGAGGAGCCGGACCCCGATGAGCGTATTCTCGATTGGTTTAGAGAATTGGAAAAGGCAGGCATTCGTGCCTCACTCGTCTCCAACAATCACGCACCGCGCGTAGAACGCTTTGCAAAGCCTTTGGTGGAAGCGTTTGGGATAGTTGCCTACCCCGATAGCAAAAAGCCTTTTGCAAGCACCCTTGAGCGTGCCATGAAGGCCATGGGCGTGACCCATGACGAAACCGCAATGCTTGGCGACCAGATCCTCACAGATTGCTTTGCAGGCAAGCACATCGGGCTGCGCGCCATCATCGTGCCCCCCATCAAGGATAAAACCAATCTCTTCTTCCGCTTCAAACGCGTCCTCGAACGCCCCTTCATTCGAAAATATGCCAAACAGAACGGCTACCAAGAATGGATGCGCTTTTGGAAGGTTCAAAAATAAAGAAAAAAGCACAAGACTTTTGAAGAGTCTTGTGCTTTTTATTATTTGACAGTCAATTGCACTTCTTGCACGCCACCGTTCATAGGTGTTGCACCATCGGTGAGCGAAAAGGTGTCGATTGCAATACGCAGGGTGTAGGTTCCTTGAGCGAGAGGTCGATTCAGCGCGATTTGTTGTGTGGGTGATTCGCCGGGTGCAATCAAAGCAGATCGGTAAATCTCTTCACCTAATTCGACTATGGTTAAAGTATATTGAAAATAACATGGATTTCCGTCGGGGTTTTGTAAAACCATAGCCAGCTCTTGGCTGTTTGCATCGATATCAAACGGAGGATATCCCGGCAAAGTGATTCTCTCCGGTTCACCGGGAGTATTATCGGTAATCGGTGTTGTATAATCCTCTGTGGAAATTTCCTCTTGTTCCGTGTTTTTCACTTCTTCGTGTTCTTGTCCACTATCGGCGCCGAGAAGACCACCAAGATACACACCGCCTGCCACGAGAGCCACAACCACAACAAATGCAATGATCAAACACCAAAGTTTAAAGGAAATGCCTTTACTTGCTTTTTCTTTCTTCTCTTTTGCGGGAGCCGCCGCAGGAACACTTTGAGGGGGCTTGGGTGCTGTCGGCTTCGTTGGAACGGGTTTGTTTTGATTGATGGGAGCTTGCGCTTTTGCAGGCGCGTCAGATGCAGGTTTCTTCTTTGGAGCAGGTGCCTTTTGCGGCGATTGCTTTTGAGGAACATTTGCAGGCGTGCCTTGAGACTTCTTATTTTCCACTTGAAAAAGTCCTTCCTTTTCACGTTTTTCTGTATGTATTATAGCATAATTTGTTGAAAAATGTCAATAGGTAAAAAAATAAAGCAACCCGATTGGGTTGCTTTATTGGAGCTGGTAATCAGAATCGAACTGATGACCTCGTCATTACCAATGACGTGCTCTACCGACTGAGCCATACCAGCACCTG
>JAFYRH010000156.1 GCA_017559555.1 Clostridia bacterium | reverse complement strand
TAAATCAGCTGATGGAATCTGCTATCCATTGTTTTGATATGTTCTGGATCGTGTTTAGAAACGTAGAATTCTTGTAAATCCAATGCTTCTTTGAGTTCAGTCAACTGCTCCGAGGTCATATTCTCAGCTGCAAAAGCAGATGCCAAGCCCTCTATACGCAAACGAATGGCGAAAATATCCTTTAAATCTTGCTCGGTAACTCCCAAGATTAGAATGCCCTTGGGGGTAATCTCGATAATGTGTTCCTGTTCTAAGCGGTGCAGTGCCTCACGCACAGGGGTGCGGCTGACACCAAGGTCAGTTACCAATTTCAACTCGGTTAAAATTTCACCTCTTTGATATCTTCCAATCAAAATATCGTTTTCCAGGCGTTCGAAAACTTGCTCTGCAAGAGATATTGTTTTATGCTCTAACATAGTACCAATCCTCCTTAAAGTCTGCAAAAACGTCCACCGGAGAGTTCTTCAATCTTCTCTTCGATCTCGCTATTCGAAAGTGTGGTTTGTCTGCCATCTTCATATTCCGCATCGATCCACTCCTTAAGTGCAATTACAAGCGGATCCTTCTTATCGATGGCTTCATTTGCCGAAAGACGGTAATTTTCGTTGATCCAATATGCAATACCTGCAAGACCGGAAGCTTTACCAAGCAAAACGGTTGCACTGCGGTTTAGAATCCTCTTTGTATCAAAAATATTGTAGATTTCTTCGTCTTTCAAAAGTCCGTCTGCGTGGATGCCCGCACGGGTAACGTTAAAGTTTCTACCCACAAAAGGCGTCATAGGCGGGATGTCATAACCCATCTCGTGGCTGAAATAATCGGCAATTTCGGTAATAGCTGTAGGATCCATACCGTCGAACGAACCACGTAAGCCTGCGTATTCAAATACCATTGCTTCAAGGGGTATATTGCCGGTTCTCTCGCCAATTCCGAGAAGTGAGCAGTTAACACCCGAAGCACCGTAGAGCCACGCGGTAGTTGCATTACAAACCGATTTGTAGAAATCATTGTGTCCGTGCCACTCAAGCATTTCGCTGGGAACCTCAGAATAGTGTTGCAAGCCGTAAACAATGCCGGGCACGCTACGCGGAATAGCAACCTCGGGATACGGAATACCGTAACCCATTGTATCGCAAGCACGAATACGTACAGGAATACCTGCCTGCTTGGAAAGCTTCATCAACTCGTTAACAAACGGAACAACAAAGCCGTAGAAATCGGCACGCGTAATATCCTCAAGGTGACATCTGGGCATAACACCTGCTTCGAATGCATCGCAAACGGTTTTGAGATAATACTCCATACATTCTTTACGTGTCATCTTCATCTTTTTAAAGATGTGATAGTCACTGCAGGAAACAAGAATACCCGTTTCGCGAATACCAAGGTCTTTTACAAGTTTGAAATCCTCGCGGCTTGCGCGAATCCAAGTGGTGATTTCAGGAAATTTCAAACCAAGCTCTTGACATTTTTGCAGAGCTTCCCTATCTTTTTGGCTATATACAAAAAATTCAGTTTGACGAATGATGCCGTAAGGTCCGCTCAAACGAGACATCAGCTTAAACAAATCTACAATCTGTTTTACCGTGTAAGGCTCAACAGACTGTTGTCCGTCACGGAAAGAGGTATCGGTAATCCAAATATCCTGCGGCATGCCAATCGGCACACGACGGTGGTTAAACGGAATACGCGGTACATCTGTGTAAGGATAAACCTCACGGTAAAGATTAGGTTCTTTTACATCTTGGAGCGAATATTTATAGGTACTTTGCTCCAACAAATTTGTTTTTGAAGAAATTTCTAACATATTCTTTTCTCCTTTCAATTCTATTGTATACAATTATACAATAATTCAGCGTATTTGTCAATACAATTTTCAAAAGAATTTTTTACATAATATATTTTTATACAATTTGATTAAAAACCTGCTCTTATGAATGATAAAAGCACCGCAATCTGCAAAAACAGAAGCGGTGCTTTGAGGCATTATTCAATTGGCGGTGGCTCTGGAAGCGGTGCTCCTTCCCCATCCCAAATCGGCAGATCACTGCGAAGGGTTGGGGTTGAGGCTGCTTTCTTTTCAAAATCGAAAACAGCTTTGCCATTTTCTAGCTTGAGTGCTGCATCAAAAGTTTTTTGTGTTTTTGTAGAAACAAACCCTTGAATGGTCGCTGTGCGACCGGTTTCGATCAACAATTTTAAGTTTGAAATTGAAATCGCTCTACCGCACATACTTATATAAACCATAAACTTGCAACCGTCTTTATAACCGGTGCAACCGTAGAAATTACGAAAACGTTTGACTTCTTTTCCGCAAAGCGGACAGTTGGCAACAATATCACCAAAAAATCCGGTTTCGGAATCGAGAGAAAGATTCGTTTCCTCTTTTTTGGAAAAGACCTCTGCAATCTCACTCTCTGCAAGCTTAACGCTTTCTTCAATTTCCATTGTGCCGTGATACACTTTTTTGAGCGCTTGTCCGAGTTGCGAAGTTTTATATTTGTCCATATTGATCTTCATCTGCAAAAGCGATTCAATCAAAAATTCTCCACCGGGAAGAATGGTGTAGGTATCCTTTTTAAGATCAATATAACCACTCTTTCGCGCATTGTCTATTATACCTGTACGTGTGGCTTCGGTGCCGAGTTCGAGACCTTCAAAAATTGCTTTGTAGTCTTCGTTATCATCGGTTTTATCGGTTATACCGTCTGCATCAGCTGCCTCTTTTGCGGCTTTTTTATCTTCTTTGAAAGGATTTTTTAGATAATTATTCAGCGTTTCAACCGTGTAATGCTTGGGAGGAGTCGTCTCTTTTTCAACCGGTTTAAAGTTAATGTTAACAACATCGCCCTTATTCAATGCAGGTAAAACTTTATCCTTTTGCGTGTAATCGTCGTATTTTGTCCAACCTTTTTCAAGCATGACCATGCCTTTGAGAGT
>JAFYRH010000155.1 GCA_017559555.1 Clostridia bacterium | reverse complement strand
TAGAAAAAACGGGCGATTCGTGAATCGCCCCTACGGAAAACATTAAAATTTGTGGTAGGGGACGGCGCCCTCGACGTCCCGAAAACGAACGGGTATTGCGTGCAAAAACGGGCGATTCGTGAATCGCCCCTACAGAGTATCCTTAACTCTGCACTCCGCACGAAAGGGCGGGAGGGGAGACCCCTCCCCTACTTTCTTTTCCCTCTTGCAAACCTCTCAAATGTGTGCTATAATAAAAGGTAAGACAATTCATTTTTTAGGAGGATCTTATGAAAACAAAGCTTTCCCCTCGTTTTTGGTGTGCGCTGACCTTGTTCAGCCTCATCGGTCAGGTGGCGTGGGTTGTAGAAAATATGTATTTCAACGTGTTTATCTACAATATGTTCAACGCAACTCCTGATGATATTTCCACAATGGTTGCGGCAAGTGCCGTTTCTGCCGCGGTTACCACCATTCTCATAGGAGCCCTCTCTGACCGCGTAGGCAAGAGAAAACTCTTTATGTGCGCAGGTTACATTTTGTGGGGTATCTCCATTCTTGGATTTTGTTTCATTCGTGTAGACCCCTCGAATGCAGGTTCTTGGTTGACCATCAGCTCGGCATCGGTTGCTATTTCGTTGGTTATTATCCTTGACTGCGTTATGACCTTTTTCGGCTCTTCGGCAAACGATGCTGCATTCAATGCTTGGTTGACCGATAGCACCGATAACACCAATCGAGGTGCCGCCGAGGGTATCAACTCTATGATGCCGCTGGTAGCCATTCTTGCGGTGTTTGGCGGATTTATGTTCTTTGATTTGACCCTTGCATCGAGTTGGGTATGGATCTTTGCCATCATTGGTGTTATTGTTATCGGTGTTGGTATTCTTGGTATTTTCCTCATTCAAGATTCACCCAAGTGTGTCAAATCCGAAACGGGATATTGGCAAAACATCATTTACGGCTTCCGTCCCTCTACCGTAAAGGGCAACGGTTCCTTGTATTTCTATCTTGCATCCTTTATTCTCTTTAACATTTCCATTCAAATCTTTATGCCTTACCTCATCATCTACTATGAGAAGTCTTTGGGTATGGCAGATTACGTATTCATCATGGCGCCTGCCATTATTTTGGCATCTGTTGCAACCGCGCTTTGGGGCAAGGTCTATGACAAGAAGGGTTTTAATTTCTCGGGGCTTATCGCACTTGCATCCCTCATGACAGGTTACGTTTTGTTGTATTTGTTCAAGGGAACCGCCCTCGTGTTTGCGGGCTCTCTCTTTATGATGTGCGGCTACCTTTGCGGTATGGCGGTGTTTGGTGCAAAGATTCGTGACCTCACCCCCGACGGCAAAGCAGGCATGCTGCAAGGTGTGCGTATTTGCGCGCAAGTGCTTGTTCCCGGTGTTATTGGTCCCAAGATTGGTAGCTGGGTGCTCAGAAATGCCGAAAAGGTTGCCAACAGCGACGGCACCGAATCCTTCCTGCCCAACCAAAACATCTTCCTTGCCGCCCTCGTTGTGGCGGTGGTGCTGACCGTTCTTTTGGTTGTTTTACGACCCAAAAAGCCGATTCGCACGGTTGATTTGACAACCCCTTTTGAAGAGGCCGCAAC